>JAYEOP010000146.1 GCA_034723125.1 Bacteroidota bacterium
TTTCTCACTCTTTAAAACATACACGTAATAATACATATCTCACGGGGTTAAATTGTTAAATAGCTAATAAGACCTGATACAACGAACCCTGTTATAGTAGTACTTATAGGTGTAGTACTGGCCGCCATTGCCGAAGTACTGCCTCCATGCATAGTAAGCATTGTACTCTGAACTGCTCCAATAGCCGTAGCGAGAAAAACCGCCAACAAGGGTCTTTTTTTGATATAAATAGTTCAGTTCGTTTTTCGCGGGCAGGTACCAGTCCTCATAGCCGTTTATGCTTATGGTATCGCATAGCTTTGCCGCTACCGTTCCATCATTGTACTGGTTGCATTGTGTGGGGTTGTTGTAATAGCCTATGCTGTCGTGGTAATTCACAATAGCTGCTGTGTTGCTTTTGCCATCGCTCAGGCTTTGGGCACTGCTCCCTATGGCCGTGCCATAACAGCCCCACTCGCAGGATGATGATTGGTCGGATGTGGGGGCAATTAATCCGTGTCCGGTACTATAGGTATAAAACACCACCCCTCCATGAAACCAATCCCCAACTTGCACTTGATGTAAGCTATCCAAAACCCTATGCACAATAGTAGTACTATAAAATGCTGAAAGCCTGCACTCTGTGGTGTCAATATTTTTTACTCTAAAATAATATTTTTTAGTGTAGGAAGTATCTGTAATTACCTGTAGAGTGCTGTCGGTTGCCCCGGCAATATCTGTCCAGCTAATGCTGTCCTTGCTTTTTTGCCAGATGGTGCTGTCGTAGGATTTATCAAATACCAGCAAGGCGGTATCGCCCGGGAAAAGGGCGTAGGTGTAGTTTTGGGCAGAGGAAGTAAAGGTTAGGGATGTGATTAAAATAGATATTATTAACAGTAGTTTTAAATTAGTTTTATTTTTTGTCTTCAAATAAAAAAGCATTTTTGTTAAGTTTTAAAATTTTTAGAGCTTCTAAGAAAATGCTAAAAACACTAATTGTAAAAATAGGCATTTTTCTTAATTGCACTATTAATGATATTTTTAATTATTTCGTTGGGCAAAGGTAAAATTATTTTTTTAATAACAAAGAATTATGCTAAGAATTTAATTTTTTGTAACTAATCAGTGTGATGAATCACAATACTGACAAGGGTTTACATATAATAAATTTATTCTTTGTGCAACTTTGTGCCTTGGTGTCTTTGTGGCAAGATATTGATAATTAGCCACGAAGGCTCTAAGACACGAAGAATCACAAAGTATGAAACAATCCATTATGGAATTATTATACTATTGATTTTCTTTAGGGAGGTTCTATAAATACATTCGCATTAAGATTTCCAGAGTTTTTTATAGACAATGAAAAAATTTGAAACACTATCGGGATAATGTAAAAAGTTTTGAAGAAGTATATGAAAAACTCTGAAAACCCTTTGGGAACAAAGATAATAAACAATCTGACTGCGTTAAAATTTTTCTCAATAGCTTGTGCCTCCGCTAAAGCTTCAGCGACACGGGGACGGCTATTCAGAAAAATTTGTGCCTTGCATCTTATTCATTATCTTTGTTTCTTAAAAGAAATGTATTTAAAGAACCTCCCTTATGTTATCACAACTCGACATTTAATAAGTTTCCGAATGTCAATTCTTTATATTCAAATGCGAAACTTGAGTAATGAATTTTAATCTGTGAATCTGTGGCTCTAATTTTTTTTACCCACTCAAATCAACATAGAGCATTATATCTTAATAATTTTGATAAGCTTATTTCTGTATTTTTCATTATCAAAAAAACTAACAAAATAAATTCCCTGAGGTAAATTATTCATTTGAATTCTACAAATGTTGTTACCCGAAATTTTATTATTGTAATGAATTTTGCCAAAAACATCATAAATTTTAATTGTCAATTCTTTGTTAGTTCCTTCAATTTTTATATTTAAAATATTTTTTACAGGGTTTGGATAAGCCAATACTTTCAATGTTTTTACAAAATGATTGCTTTTGCGAGAAAGGTTAATGCTGTCAAACTGAGTACCATAAAAAAGTAATCCTCCACGATTGCTTCCGAGAATAATATCAGGCATTGTGTCTCCATCAATTTCAAGAAAAACAGGGCGTATTTGTCTGCCAAGTGGTTTTAATATTTTTGAACTGCTTAGTGAATCGAAAAAATGTTCGGTGCTAAAATCGAAAACACCATTAATATCATTTTTATAATCAGAACAAAAATACAATTTGCCGGAGCGTGTTCCGAAAATTAAGTCATCTTTTCCATCTTTATTTATGTCAAAAACAGTAGGTGCAACAGATTCCAGCATAGAAGGAGGGAAAAATACTCCTCCAAAAGTATCTGTTATAAATTCAAATTTGGGATAGTTTGTTGAATGTGTATTTTTAAAATAATTTAATCTGCCACGTCTTTCACCAATTAATAAATCAGGGTAATTATCATCGTTAACAAAAGCAACGCAGGGAGTACTTATGTAGCCTACATCAATTGAATCAAAATAATTTGTAACAAATTCAAAGTTTGCTGTTTGCCCTGTGTTTGCAATGTTTTCGTAAAAAATTATTTTTCCTGAATTGCTACCCATTAATAAGTCTTTATCGCCATCAATGTCAATGTCTCCAAAGCTTAAAGTAAGATTTTTATAGTTTTTTTGAGACAAAGAAAGATAATCGTTATTGATAAGATGAAACTCCGGTTTTACTGCTGTGCCTTGGTTTTCAAATAAATAAATTCGATCATGTCTGTAAAATGTTTTATCAAAGTCTCCCATTGTAGCAACAAAAAGGTCTTTATCTCCATCGTTATCAAAATCAAAAAAGGCAGGTGATGTGGATCCACCGAGGTCAATCATTTGGTCTTGTAAAAAATTATTTTTTACAAATTTAAAATCAGGATTGTCATTTCTTCCTTCGTTTATATACAACCATACTTGGTTTAAGTTTTGAAAAGAATCAACAACTTCTTCATCCATAGGGCTTGAAATCAAATCTTTAATTCCATCATTATTTACATCAATAAAGAATGCTGCAGGCATATTTTTAATATCAACGTGATTACCATTTAACGGATAGTTGTCATATTGTTTTATCATCGAATCATTTGGATAATTTTTTTCAACTTTACCATTAATTAATAGTTTTAATCCGGAGTACTCAACATCTCCCAAAATTAAATCAAAATCATTATCGTTGTCGATATCAATTGCAAGAGTGGTTGAACCTGAATGGCGGTAATGACTGCGTTGTATTTCATATTCATCTGTATTTGTACTTCTTATTTTAACAGGAGAGCAAGATTTTCCCAGAAGTAATTGATTTGAGGTGTCATTCTCCCGAAATTTACCCCAGCACTGGTCAGCATAATCAAATTCCAAACTATCAGTATTTTGATATCTTTCCATAGACATATTTTGAAAATAATCCATGTACATTCCTAATATTGAAAAAGTTAAAATGTCGAGGTCTCCATCCTTATCTATGTCTTCAAAGGCAGGAATATCAATGCTGTTGATATAAACAGAGCCTTCGTTTCCCCAATAGTTTGCTTTTATTTGGTCAATTATTTTTACAAATTTAAGTTTGTTTCCTGAGCTTATATTTTTGTGAACTTCAAAGCCTCCGTTATATTTTTGTGAAAAAGCAAAAATATCTTCTAAGCCATCATTGTTGTAATCTTTGATTATTATTGTTCGTAAAAGTTGGGGGAAATAACTTTCATATTGAGGTCGGTATTCAAATTTTATGGAATCAGCATTTCCTGTATTGATAAAGGTAAGTAATCTATCATCGCTTCTATCAATAATTACAAGGTCGAGTTTCCAATCAAAATTTAAATCAATACCTGCAAAAACGGGAAATTGTAAACCACCACCGAATGGGTTTTGTAATTTGTTACTATCAAAAACTGCTACCATGTTACTTTGATAATAGCGTGGAATTACTTGACTAAATCCATTTAGGAAAAGAGAAAGGAATAATATTATTAATAA
>JAYEOP010000147.1 GCA_034723125.1 Bacteroidota bacterium
GCCTTTTAAGCCGAGGGTCCTGGGTTCGAGCCCCAGCGGGATCACAAAAAAACCACTTAATTTTAAGTGGTTTTTTTTGTTTACTACTTTTTCACAAATTCTCCCAAAATCGCTGGTTGAGTATAAAACCATTAAAAGTACAGCGAGAATTTTACTTTTTGATTTTAAACTCAAGTTTCGCATAATAATTCTGTGTGCTAACATATTTGTTATCTGACTGTTATATTATGTATTTTTTCTTAGTGCAACTTTGTGCCTTGGTGTCTTTGTGGCAAGATATTGATAATTAGCCACGAAGGCTCTAAGACACGAAGAATCACAAAGTATGAAACAATTCATTATGGAATTATTATACTATTGATTTTCTTTATGTT
The DNA here is from genome assembly GCA_034723125.1 of Bacteroidota bacterium. Classification (NCBI taxonomy): domain Bacteria; kingdom Pseudomonadati; phylum Bacteroidota; species Bacteroidota bacterium. The sequence goes on from JAYEOP010000147.1 coordinate 375, forward strand.
ATCATAACTCGACATTTAATAAGTTTCAGAATGTCAATTTTTTATATTCAAATGCGAAACTTGAGTTTTAAATAAATTTTTCCCTGTATTTAGATTTTATTTCATTTACAACATGTTTTATATCTTGTTCGTCAGATTTATTTGCAACCAAAATAATATCATCAGATTCAACAATAATCAGATTTTCAACATTGTTAACAGCAATTAATTTATTATTAGAAACATTAATAATACAATCTTTTGTGTTTCTTGTAAAAACATATTTTCCTTTAATAGCATTATTATTTTTATCTTTTTCAACAAATTCAAATAATGAGTTCCATGTTCCAATATCTGACCAACCGAAGTTCCCATGTGTAACATAAACATTATTTGCCTTTTCCATAATGCCATAATCAATAGAAATAGTAGGGCAGGAGTTATATGCATTTTTTATAAAGTCATTTTCTTTAGTTGTAAAATATACATTTTCCTCGGAATTAAAACAGCTACTTACTTCATGTAAATTTTCTTCAAATGCTTTTGTAATACTATTTACACTCCAAATAAAAATCCCTGCATTCCATGAAAATTCACCGCTATTAACAAATTTCTTTGCTAATTCAATATCAGGTTTTTCAGTAAATGTTTTTACTTTATAAAAATTATTTTCTTTTTTATCATCATCCATTTGGATATATCCGTATCCTGTATCAGGTCTGTTAGGCTTGATTCCCAGAGTTACAAGAATATCTTTTTGTGATGCAAAATTCATTGCACTTTTAACAGTATCAATAAAAACGGACTCATTAAGAATTAAATGATCTGAGGGGGCTATTACAACAACAGCTTCAGGGTCTTTCTGCTTGATTTTATAAACAGCATAAGCTATGCATGGGGCAGTGTTTCTGGCTATCGGTTCCAATAAAACTTGGTCGTCATTGATACCGGGGATTTGTTGTTTTATTAATTCATCATAATCCTGATTTGCAACAATGTAAATATTTTCTTTTAAGCACAATTGAGAAAATCTCGAATATGTTGCTTCAAATAATGATTTACCTGTATTTAATACATCTAAAAATTGCTTAGGATTTTTTTTCTTACTCAATGGCCAAAATCTACTTCCTACTCCACCTGCCATTATAATTGTATAAAAATGTTTGTTCATAAATTATTTGCTTTCTGATTTTTTAATACTACAAAAGTAATTTAAATTATTTAATTTCTTAAATTTACTTTAAAAAATATTGTATTTTACTGTGTTATAGATTGTTGTGGGGATTTGTGTTGAAGTATTTTATGAAAAACTCATTGGAGAGATATTTTATTTCAATCGTTATGGTTTAGAATAACAGTTTATTGAAGAAATTTTACATTTATTTCTATTTTTAGGTTCTATGTCAAATACTGTGGTTTTATTTTTTTTTACCAACACAAATCAACAGAGAAGCTATTTTTATGTTAATACCAAAAATGCATCATTCAAACAAAAAAGAAACGAATTATATTGGTAGCTTTGAACACAATTTGGTATAAAATTAATTTTATGATATTTTGAAAAAAATCTTAATTATTAGAAGTTCCCTAAAACTAATTTTGACTAAATTTAACCTTTTAATTAATGTTAAGGGAGGTTCTATAAATGCATTTCTTTTAAGAAACAAAGATAATGAATAAGATGCAAGGCATAAATTTTTCTGAATAACCGTAGCTATTGAGCAAAATTTTAACGCAGTCAGATTATTTATTATCTTTGTTCCCAAAGGGTTTTCAGAGTTTTTCATATACTTCTTCAAAACTTTTTACATTATCCCGATAGTGTTTCAAAATTTTTCATTGTCTATAAAAAACTCTGGAAATCTTAATGCGAATGTATTTATAGAACCTCCCTTAAGTAAGTTGATTGATTTAACTTTTTTGTAAAAATGATTCCACAAGAAACCATTGACGAAATATTTGCGGTTGCAAAACTTGAAGAGGTAATTGGAGAGTTTGTAAACCTTAAACAGAAAGGTGCAAACTATGTGGGACTCTGTCCTTTTCATGATGAAAAAACTCCTTCTTTTTATGTTTCGCCTGTAAAAGAAATCTTTAAATGTTTTGGTTGTGGAAAAGCAGGAAATGTAGTTCGTTTTTTAATGGACCACGAAAAAATGTCTTATCCTGACGCTTTACGTTATCTTGCTAAAAAATACAGAATTGAAATTGAAGAAGACAATACCGAAGAAGCTCAAAAAGAAAGAGATGAAATAAGTAGTTTGCATATTGTACTTTCTTTTGCAGAGGATTTTTATCATGATTATTTATTAAACACAGATGAGGGTAAAAGAATTGGATTAGAGTACCTTAAAAATAGAGGAATAAGTAGTGAAACAATTAATAAATTTAAAATAGGATTTAGTTCTGCTGAAAGAAATTCATTTTCAAAAGCGGCAATAAAAAAGAAATTTAATGAAAAGCATTTAATTGCAGCAGGATTATCTATTAAAACACATGATGGTCAATTGATTGATAGATTCAGGGAACGCGTAATTTTTCCAATTCATTCTGTTGCTGGCAGAGCAATTGGCTTCGGTGGTAGAATTCTTAAAAAAAATCCCAAAGAAGCAAAATATATTAATTCCCCTGAAACAAAAGTTTACAATAAAAGTCAAATTTTATATGGGCTTGACCTTGCAAAGGATATGATTCGTAAAAGATCGGAGGTTTTTCTTGTAGAAGGATATACTGATGTAGTTGCTTTATCACAAGCTGGAGTTGGAAATGTTGTTGCTTCGCTTGGAACAAGCCTTACAGAACAGCATACTAAACTCATAAAAAAATATACCGATAATTTAATTTTTATTTTTGATGGAGATGAAGCAGGCACAAAAGCTTCTTTGAGAGGTATTGATATTGCATTAAAAAATGAACTTAATGTTAAAGCTATTTCATTGCCGGAAGGTGAAGATCCCGATTCATTTTCAAAGAAAAACAACCCTCAAGAACTTAAAATTTTTATTGATGAGAATGCAGAGGATTTTATTTTTTTTAAAACAAAGCTTTTATTTGATAAAGAAAAAGATGACCCGATTAAAAAGGCTGATGCATTACGAAATATCGTAAAGTCAATTGCTTTTATTCCTAATCACATAAGTAGGAGTATTTATATTAAAAACCTTGGACGAAAACTAGATATTGATGAAGAAACTCTTTATACTGAATTAGACAGGATTTTACTATCCAAACAAAAAGATGAAATAAAAAGAGCAAAGTTTAAATCTAAAAGAGATGAAAAAGATAAAATATCTCTAAACGAAAAATTTTCTATCCAAACATCAGAAGAACAAGAGAAAGGAATTGTAAAACTTCTTATTTTATATGGTAGTAATGAATATGAAGAAGGAATAAGTGTTGCAGAGAAAATTATTGAACATGTAAAAGAATCCGAATGGAAAAACCCTCTTTACCTTGAAATTTTTAACGATTACATTAATTATTATAACAACAACAACAAATACCCTGAAATTAATCACTATTTAATTAATACAAATATTCAATTTCAAGATTTTGCAACTTCTTTTGTAACCATTAAAAATGAATTAAGTCAAAATTGGAAAACAAGATATGGTAAAAGTATTT
>JAYEOP010000148.1 GCA_034723125.1 Bacteroidota bacterium
CCAAATAAGCTTTTCCACAAGAATTTTGTCAGCATTTTTATTCGCCTTTGAAACCTTGCTTATCCATTCTATTGATATTTCTTTTTGATTTATCATAAACTATAAATTGGCAACAAGTTAATTTTGTTGCCGTAAATTAGTATTAATGTATTTTTTTAGTTCTTCCTTTTTTCCTCTCCTGTCAGCATATCTTAACAACTTACTTTTATTAATAGAGTATTTTGAAAAAGCTTCCTTATAAATGGTTTGCATTTCATTACCTTGATATGCGGAAAAGATAATTTTATCACAAAAAATATCTACTAATATTTTTTCTAAAGAAGAAGTGTTTATTCCATCTACATTTTGTGTAGGAGCTTCAGTTATTAGTGTTTTTACAATTATTAAATTATTGTTCTCAGTTATGTATTTCTCAAAAACATCTTTTGTGGGCTCTAAAAAGACTGAATATTTTTTTTCTTTTAAATAAAGAAATATGGCTTGTGTCGCATCTCTCTCAACTTCTATAAATTGATAGAATTGACTAGCTTGATGTAATGTAAATTCATTTAGAATAGAAGAATTCCAAATACAAAATTCTAAATAAGGAAATTCCTTATTTATTTTTTTGGTTAAAGATTTTTCTTTTGAAGAAATTTCAGGTATAAAGGAATTCATTGCACCAAGAGTAAATATTCCTTTTCCAATTCGATTAAGAATACCTTGCTTTACTAATGTGTATATCCGCCAATTAATAGTTGTTTGACTAATATTGGGCTCATACCCTTTAAAGAAGAAAGCAATATCCTTTGTTTTAAAGCTTTCTTTGTCTTTAAAAAATGTTTTAAATTTTTCGATATGTAATTTGTCTTTAGCGATATTATTCTTGTTTAATTCTGCAAATGTACAAAACTATAATTTGGCAACAAAATTAATTTACTGCCAATTATTAGTCCTCTTTTAGCGTAAAAAGATTTTACTCTTTTATTTTTTAGTGATTGAATTTAGCATAGACAGAAAATAAATGTGTAAAATGTGCGGCTGGTAGTATGAAACACAACGGCAGTCTGTCTAATAACCCTAACCACCGATTAAATTTTTGTCAAATATAAAGGGAGGTTCTTTAAATTTCATAGTAAAAAAATAGAAATTATTCCTTTGGTGGCAATATATTTTGGAGCGGATTTACAACCACTTCTATTTCAATTTATTGCTTTCGTTATTAAAGGCAAAAAAAGTTCTGCAAGCCACCGAAACCTCTCTTGAATTTATACCGTGTTGTACATAGTGTCTCTAAGAAAACTCTGCAAAATTTGATAGTTTTCTTAGAGGCACTAATTACACTTGCAACTTATTTTATTGGTTCATATATTTTTCACATAGATGTTAATGTTTTCCCTGAATGGGCAAATGTGAAATGAGGGTTGCTAATTTAGAGAATAGTGATTATCCTTTGTTTAATATTTGTAAAAGGGACTTCTAAAGTAATCATCAAGCTTTTGAAAATTACCCTCCTTCGCTAAAGCTACGGAGGGTGAGAGTGGAGAATAGCGGATTCGAACCGCTGGCCTCTTGACTGCCAGTCAAACGCTCTAGCCAACTGAGCTAATTCCCCGTTTTTTTTAAAAGGCAAAAATCAATAATTACTTTTAAATAGCAAAATCAATTTTACAAAATTGTTTTATTAATAATTTCGGCTGCATTTTTAGAAGCATTTGCGTTACCTAACAATATTCTTAAATCTTGATAATTTTGTTTCAATTGATTTATTCTCTTTTCATCATTTAAAAGTAAATCTAACTCATCTTTAAGATTTAATTTATTTAAGTTACTTTGAATAAGTTCTTTAACGGCTTCTTTATCAAGAATTAAATTAACAAGTGAAATATATTTTACTTTAGCAAGCCTTTTAAATATTTGATAATTTAAAGATGTAGTTTTATAACAAACCACAAGTGGCAATTCAAATAATGCTGCTTCAAGTACTGCGGTGCCTGATGTAATTAAAGCTACTTTTGCGTGAAATAAAATATCATAAGTCTTCTCAAAAATTATTGCTATGTTTTCATCTTTAATAATATCCCTATAAAATGATTCACTAAAGTTTGAAGAGCCTGCTATTACAAAGTTGTAATCTTTAAAATCATTTTTTACGCTAATTAAAACTTCCAGTATCTTTTGAATTTCTTGCTTTCTGCTTCCGGGCAAAATAGCAATAAGCTCTTTATCATTAAGCTTATTGTTTATCAAGAAATTTTTGTCCGCTTGAAATTTATTAATATTTTCTACTAAGGGATGCCCTGCGTATTCTACTTTATAATTATGTTTTTTATAAAATTCTTGTTCAAAAGGGAGTATGCTTATTAAAGTGTCAATATTTTTTTTAATTTTTTTTATCCTATTTTCTTTCCAAGCCCAAATTTGAGGAGAAATGTAATAAACTACTTTAAAATCGTTTTTTTTAGCAAAGTCAGCTATTCTGAAATTAAAGCCGGGATAATCAATAAGAATTACAACATCAGGATTGAACTTTAAAATATCTGATTTGCATTTTTTTAGGATTTTAGAGATTTTGTGTAGGTTTAAAATAACTTCTTTAAAACCCATAAAAGCAGTATTTTTATAATGTTCATTTAAAGATACTCCTTGTTGCTCCATCATGTTTCCACCAATACCTCTAAAAACAGCATTTTTGTCAAGTTTTTTTATTTCACTTATCAAATTAGAACCATGAAGGTCTCCTGATGCTTCACCTGCAATAATGTAATATTTTGACATTACATAAAAATTTTCACTAAAACAACTGCAAGTACAAGAATAAAGGTTGCGAGAATAATTCCACGTGCAGTTTTATATTTATTTTTATTTATAAAAAGGTAAAAAAATACAAGATTTGGAATACCTGCCAGACTTAATAGAGGAGATAATATCCTTTTGTTATGAAATAAAGTTCCAAAATAATCGGACAATGAAATATCGTTGAACTTAATAAAATAAAATACGATAAAACTTAAAAAAACTGATAGAACACCAATTATAACACCTATGTAGATTGAATTATATTTTTTCATTTTTATTAATTGTTTTTAATTCTTTCAAAAAATTATGAGCTGTAAGATCAAGGTAAACGGGAACTATGGATACGAATCCATTTTCGAGTGCCCATATATCTGTGTCATTTGTTTTGTCATCACAAAAAAACTCACCCTTTAACCAATATGATGTTTTTCCGTTGTTACTAGATTCTTCTATAAATTCTTCTTTCCATCTTGCAATTGATTGCCTGCAAAACTTAATACCTTTAATTTCATTTTTGTCAAGAGCAGGAATATTTACATTTAGCAAAATACTTTTTGGTAATTTTATAGTTTCAAATAACTTCATTACTTTATGAACAGTATCAATTGCACCGGAAAGGTCAGCTTCTTCATCAAAATTTGTTGAAGAGAAAGCAATTGAAGGTATTCCGCTTAAAGCACCTTCAACGGCAGCTGCAACTGTACCGGAATAAAGCATATTTACTGAGGCATTTGAGCCAAAGTTTATTCCAGAAACCAGCAAATCAGGTTTTGTTTCACAACTATGTTGAAGTCCGAATTTTACACAATCAGCAGGTGTTCCTGAGCAGGAATAAGAATTTGTTCCATCAAAAATATTAGATTTTTCTACACTAATCGGTTCTCGCATTGTTACCGCATGACCAACACCCGATTGGGGTTTGTTTGGTGCTATAACCGTTACATCTCCGTATTCTTTCATGCATTCTACTAATGCATCAATACCTCTGGAATTTATTCCGTCATCATTAGTAACAAATATTTTCTTTCGCCTTTTCAATGTTTTTTTTTACTGCAAAGGTAATCTTTTGAAAATTAAAGTTGAAAAACAGAGTAATTAAAATTTAAGGTTGTAAGTTGAGCTTACCTGATCAACAATTGCTTTTTCATATTACTAATTAGTGGCACTAAGAAAACTTTGTATTACTCA
>JAYEOP010000149.1 GCA_034723125.1 Bacteroidota bacterium
AGTTTTAGGTTTTTTACAGAAAATGGAGTTGGTGCAGATGCGGAAATATTAATTAATAAAATTGAAGCAAAAAACAATAAAACGAAATTAAACAAAATTCTGAGTAGTACGATATTGAACAATCCCATTGTTGTACAACGAGCAACGGATAATCCATTTACACCTAAATATTCTTACGTAGAATTAAATAATTCAAATTCTAATGCTAAGGAATTGATTGAGATTCTACCTGATGAGTTTGAATATGATATTGAGGTTAGGTTTAATCCAAATGGAAATACTTCAAATTACAATGATTTTGTATATCACGATAGCAAAGTAAATGCTGGTGTTGAGATTGAATTGCCATTATTTATTTCTGCAGAAGGATTGACAATGCTTGATACTCTTGATTTTTCTCTTGCTGATGCAAAATCTTTGGATAATATTGAAAAAGCTATGTTTAGAATAATTGCTTCAAATACATTTCCTTTTGATGCAAGCCTCCAACTGTATTTTGTTGATAAAAATAATGATATTTTAGATTCTTTGTTTATGGCTGACAACAGGATAATGCCTGGGGAAATTCAGGAACCGGGGAATAAAGTTATGCTTGCCAAAATAACAAGAATACCCGAAATTGTTGGAGCATCTAAAATGGATAATATCAGCTATGCCGAGAAAATAATAATTAAAGCGGTGTTTAACACAATTCCTAAGGATAGAAAATTGAAAATTTATTCTGATTATAAATTGAATGTAAAGCTTGTAGCGGATTTTACCTATAAAACAAGCTTTTAAATATTATTTTTTGCTAATGAATTTATAGCTGTTATAAAAACTCTTAAAATTTAAAAATGAAATTATTTTATATATTTACCTTACTACTTTTTTCCACATCACTTTTTGCCCAACTTGAAGTTGACCCTTATTTCCAAAAAATTGAAAGTGAAACGGGAAATGAGAATTACATAAGCTTTGGAAGTTCAATGTTTTCATCTCCAACAGTTGAGTTTTCGCGAATGAATTATTTTTTATTAACACAATTTGGAGATAGAGATTATAAAAATAAAATATTGTCAGGACTTAAAGATGAAAATTTAATGGGTACTGAATTTGAAAATTACATTTTGTATTCCCCTGCAATTTCAGATGTTTTTGGATTTAAAGATTATTCAATATCTTTTTTACTTAAAAGTGTTTACCAACAAAGCCTGTTTGTAACCGATGATTTTGTAAATATATTTTTTCATGGAAATAGTTCTTTCGCAGGAAAAACTGCAGAGCTTAGTCCATTAAATTATAAAAATTATCTATATCACGAAATGCAAATAAATTTAAATAAAAAATCTGAAAATAATTTGTGTTACGGTTTTGGTTTATCCCTGATATCTGCATCAATACTTAATGAATTTATTGTGTCTGATGCTAGTCTTTTTACTTCTGAAGAAGGTGATTCCCTTTATGCAAATTTGAATGTATCCATTAGAAGAAACAATCCATCTAAGAATGATTTATTTGCTGTAAATGGTTTGGGTACAGCTCTTAACCTTTACGCTTCTTATGAGTTTGAAAATAAAAATTCATTCTTTGTGGCAATTGATAATTTAGGTTTTATTAACTATAACAAAAACACTAATTATTTTGAAATAGATACGGGAATTTCCTTTACGGGTTTTGATGTTTTTGATGAAGAATTATTTGAAGAAAATTCTGAGAATAATAGTTTTTTAGATACTTTTAATAATTTAGATAATTTTGGATTAAATGAAAGTTATTTATCCTTTTTACAACCAAGATTAAAGTTAATTTATTCAATAAAAAATGTTTACAAAGAATTTGATGTGAACACAGGATTAATTTATGTTTTGTCAAAGCACAGAACACCATTTGTTTTTGCTAATCTGAATTATTCTATAAATGAAAAAATACTTATTTCCTCAGGATTATCATTTGACCAATACCGAAAAACAGCTTTTAATTTAGGAATGAAAATGAAATTGTTGAAAAATGCGGAATTGACTTTCGGGAGCTATCACTTAGAAGGTTTTGGAATATCAAGAACAAACGGATTTAATTTTTACTTAGGATTTAATAGCTGCTTCTAAGAAGAAGGATACAAGATGCAAGATACAAGATACAAGATACAAGATACAAGATACAAGATACAAGATACAGGATACAAGATACAAGATACAAGATTCAAGATGCAGGATACAAGATACAGGATACAAGATTTCAATCACTTCAATCCCCTCAATCCTTTCAATCCCCCCAATCCTCTCAATCATTTCAATCACTTCAATCACTTCAATCAATCCAATCCCCTCAATCACTTCAATCCTAAAAGCACCTTAATATCTTCCACATATTTTCTTGAATTAAATAGTCTTGGTACTTTATGTTGACCTCCCAGTTTGCCTCTTTTTTTCATCCAATTGTAAAATGTACCCTTAGGAACAAAATGAATTATTGGTGGTGAAAGTGCAATATCTTTATACCTTTTGGCTTCATAATCCGAATTAGCATTTTGTAATGATTTATCAAGAGTTTCTTTAAAAAGATTTTCGTTATCAGGATTTTTTTTGAATTCAATTATCCATTCATGTGTACCATTGTTGTTGTTACTAAAAAATATCGGTGCAGCCGTATAATCAGTAATCTCTGCATTTGTTACTGAGCAAGCTTCAGAAATTGCCTTTTCTGCATTTTCAATAATTACTTCTTCTCCGAATGCATTAATAAAATTTTTTGTTCGTCCTGTTAATCTAAACCTGAATGGTTTTAAAGAAGTGAATTTTAAAGTATCTCCAATTACATACCTCCATAGTCCTGCATTTGTTGAAATTACTATTGCATAATTTTTATTAAGTTCAACTTCTGATAGTTTTAAAACTTTAGGAGTTTCATTTTCAATTTCATTCACGGGAATAAATTCATAATAAATGCCATGGTCAATTAAAAGTAGTAAATCTTTACTATTTTTTTGATCTTGAATTCCAAAAAAACCTTCTGAGGCATTATAGGTTTCCATGTAAATCATATCAGGATTAGGGATAAGTTCTTTAAACATTTTACGATAAGGTTCAAAGCTTACTCCCCCATGAACATATAACTCAAGATTTGGCCACAAGTCAGTAATCTTTTCTTTTTGACTGACTTTAAGTATGTTGTTTATAAGTACTACTGTCCACGTTGGTACACCCGAAATATGAGTAATGTTTTTATTCATTACCTCTTCCGTCATGTGTATTATTTTTTGCTCCCAGTCAGACATCAGAGATGTTCTTGTACTAGGTTCTTGCCATAATTTCGACCAAAGAGGAAGATTCTGTAAAAGTATTGCAGAGAGGTCACCTATTTTTGATTTTTTATTAGATTTATTTATTTCATGACTTCCTCCTAATGCCAAACCGTTACCTTTGGATACCTTGCTATCAGGATAGTTGTTGTAATGAACTGCAATTAAATCTTTACCTGCTTTGTAATGACAATCTTCAAGAGAACTTTTTGAAATAGGAATGAATTTACTTTTATCGGAAGTTGTACCTGATGATTTTGCAAACCACTTTATTCGCCCGGGCCATAAAACATTTTTTTCGCCTTTTAAACTAAGTGTTATGAGATTTTTTAATGAATTGTAATCCTGAATAGCTATTCTGTTACTAAATATTTCACTGTTTGAAATACTTTTGTAATCATAAATTTTACCCCATTTTGTTTTAACAGCAGTTTCTATCAATGATTTTAATACCAATTCTTGAGATTCATAAGGCTTTTCTATAGAATTTTGAAAATCAACTATTCGTTTGTTAACCTTTGATTTTATAGTGTATGTAAGTAGCTTATTCATTAAATTTTTTTTAAAAAAAACTATATTATCTTGCTTATTCTTTGATAATTTTAAACAACAAAAATAATAGTAATTATTTAAATGAGCAAAATTCTTTTGTAACGAATAATAAATCAGTTTATAACGATTTGA
>JAYEOP010000150.1 GCA_034723125.1 Bacteroidota bacterium
ATTGCAGATGTAAAAACAAATACTAAAGACAAACCTATTGATGATGTTCACATGCTTAAAGTTCAAATAGTTGAATATTCAAAAAAAGAGTTAAAAGATTTATATGATTTTGAGATGCCTGAATAATTTTATGCATTGAAAAGATAAAATTCCTGATTTTTTTTCTTGGGATATATGCTTCTAAAACTATTTTTGCCAACAAAAAACAAGAGTTGAAAAGCCTAATGAAATTTGCGAAATATATATTAATTTTGATTTTTTAATAATTGTGATAAAAAATTTATAAATGCGGTATTTTACAATAATAACTATCATTCTCATTTTAGGATTTGGTTTTTTTGATAGCTGTGATAAAAATGATATTCCTGATACAGGACCTTACGAAACAATAAGAATTACAACTAAATATGGCGATATTCGTATTTGGTTACATTACAAAACTCCACTCCACAGAGAGAATTTTATTAAGTTGACAAATGATGATTTTTACGATAGCTTGATTTTTCATAGAGTAGTAAATAATTTTATTATTCAGGGAGGAGATCCTGAGGGAGATGGAACAGGAGGACCAGGATATAAAATTGAAGAAGAAATAAATAATTCTCTTAGACACGATTATGGAGCAGTAGGAGCAGCAAGGCTTCCTGATGATATGAACCCTGATAAAGAATCAAATGGCTCTCAATTTTATATAGTGGAGAATCCTTTTGGTACATATTCTTTAGATGGTGATTACACAATTTTCGGATATGTTTTTTTAGGTATGGATGTAGTTTCAAAAATTGCTGAGGTAGAAACAAATTATCTTGAAAAACCTATTAGCAAAGTTTATATGATGGATGTGGAAGTAGAAAAATATACTAAGCAAGAATTAAAAGATAACTTTGATTTTGATATTTCAGATTTGTAATGACTCAAGTTCATAACTGAATTTATAGAACCTCCCTAAAGTAATAGAATCTTAAAAGAATAACTATATTTGGCAATTATATTAAATTAACAAAAAAGGAGAAAAACAATGAAAAGAATAATTGCAATCTCGGTTTTATTTATCAGTTTTAGCATTTTATTACACGCCCAACCTAATACAGGAAACTTTTCAATACAATTCAACAACAGTGGTACTACAAGTGTTATTTCTTTTTATGTTCCGTCTAACTATGACTCAACAAAATCATATCCTATGATTTACGGATGGCATGGTGCAGGAATGGCAGGTTCAAGTATGAGAGACATGTTATATATTGTGTTAGCTCAAAAACACAATGCAATTGTAAGTTGTCCGGATGCTAATAATCTCAATGGTAAACCCATTCAATTATTAAATACGCTGATAGAACGATCCTATAACTATACAATGAATACTTACAATATTGATACAAACAAAATTGTTATTACAGGCTTTTCGTGGGGAGGTAAAATGGCTTATCAATTAGGTTTATCTGAGCCGAACAAATATAATGGCATTATTGGTCTTGCACCTGCAATTAGCAGTTTTTCGGGAGATATGTGGAGTAATATTAAAAATATCAGGATGGCAACAATTCTTGGCGACAAAGATTTTAATTACACTCCCGTTAATGCGTTAATGACAGATATTAGTAAAAATGGTGGAGAAATTTTGTATAAAATCAAAGCAGGAGTTCAACATGTTGACAATGCTTATTTTAATTCACAAGAGTTCATTGACGACTACGAAGAATGTTATCAATATGTACTTAATATTCCTATTGAGATTGAAGAAAATGAAGTATTTGATAATGAAAATATCAAAATATATCCTAATCCTGCAAAAGATTATATTATCATTAACAATATTAAAAATACCACCTTCGAAACAATTGAAATATTTGATATAACAGCTAAGTTGATAAAATCGTATAGTAATAACAGCCTGAGAATTAATATTTCCGATTTAAAGAAAGGATTATATTTCCTAAAAATTTCCACCAATAAAAGCATTTTTGTAAAGAAGATTATTATTGAATAAAGTTTAGGGAACTTCTAATAATTAAACCAGTGATATACAAATAATTATAGCTATGTTTATACTAAGGGGGTTTGTAAAGAAATAAAGTATGTAAAATTGACGAAGCGATGCACTGAATTTACTGAAGTGTAATTTTGTGCTTTGTCAAGGTGCAAATTTGTGAACTTTTCAAAGAAAAATCATGAACACCTTTAAAAATATAATTTGTTTAGCTATGAGGAGGTAATTCGTTTAAATATTATTTAGCGTATATGCTTGTTAATTAATTATTGGCTATAAGAAAAACGTATGTTTTTGACTGTTAGAATATTATGTGTACTTTGTCCCTTGAATCTAATGTCATAAAGTAGTCATTAAATTGCCAATAAGTTACAAAACCCAATGACAGCTTGGCTAAATGACTATTAATGACAATTGAATGACTTTTACATTCACATCCATTATTAATTCAAAGCCCAAGTATAATGAGTAATACAAAGTTTTCTTAGTGCCACTAATTAGTCAAGATTCGAAAAAATAAATTTGATATTTGACAATTAAAAATAATGATGTACTTTTGAATCAATTTAGGAAAGTCGTTTAACGGGTTCTGCGGTTTGTCTCGAATTAAAAGTTAAAAAATAAATTTTTAGAACCCACCTTAAGAATTATGATAAAAAACATTTTATTAAGCACTTTGATTGTGTTTACATTTGTAACGATTAATGCACAAACAGTAAACACCTATATTGCTACACCACAGCAACCCGGTAATTCAACCGTTGCAACTCCACGTCTTTCTGCAAAAATGTATCAACCATTTGATATGGCAGTTGACAGCAAAGGAAATATGTGGATAGCAGAAAGTGGAAATCATGTAATTTCAGTGCTACTTGCTTCTGATGACAAGTTAAGAATTCGTGCTGGAGGTATTGAACAAGCAAGTTTTGTTGATGCAACAGGAGTAATGTCAAGATTTAATGGACCAAGAGGAGTTGCAATAGGACCGAATGATGAAATATATATTTCCGATTATAATAATCATGTGATTAGAAAAATATCAAAATATCAAAATTTAGGAAACCCACAATTTATTACTGTTTTTGCAGGCAAGTACAAAACAGGAACAACTTGTTATACTCCTCAATTAGGATTTAGAGATGGTGATGCAAATGTTGCTCAGTTTTATAATCCCTCTGATATTGAAACTGATGCAGCAGGAAATGTTTATGTGGCAGATACAAGAAATCATTGTATTAGAAAGATTACTCCGGCAGGTGTTGTGTCAACAATTGCAGGACAACCTGAATCACCGGGGGATGTTAATGGCTCTGCTCTCGGTCAGGCAAAATTTAATAATCCCGTAGGTCTTTTTGTTGACGGCAATGATATTTATGTTGCTGATAAATTAAATTCTAAGATTAAAAAAATATCAGGTGGTCAAGTAACAACAGTGGTTTCAGGCTTGTGGACTCCTGAGGATGTGGTTTACGATAATGGCATATTTTATATTACCGACCTCAATAGGGTAAGAAAATATGATGGTAGCTTATCAACTTATGCAGGAAGTGAAATTATGAACGAATATGGATTTGCAGATGCACAAGGTACTGATGCACGTTTTCATAGTTGCAAGGGTATAGTGATGATAAATAATGAACTTTATTTAAGCGATCAGGATAATCATATTATTAGAAAAATTGTTGATTGTGCCGGATATAAACCTACAATATCAAAGAATGAGAATACTTTAACGGCATCAACAGGGAAAACTTATCAATGGCTTAAAAACGGAAGTGATATTTCAGGAGCAACAGCTAGTACTTATGTTGCTACTAAAACAGCAGATTATTCAGTAGAAGTTGAAAACAATGACGGATGTAAAGCAACTTCAAATTCAATTCATGTTGTAATATCTTCAATAAATGAAGTTGAAGGAGAAAATAATTTGTCAATTTATCCGAATCCCGGTAATGGTAAAATTACCGT
>JAYEOP010000151.1 GCA_034723125.1 Bacteroidota bacterium
TTTTTTTTTCACTCAAACAAATCAACATAAAACCATTTCTAATTATTTTCCTGAAGTCTTTTTTTGCGGATTTTATTAATTCTTCGTGTGCGATTGTATTTTTTTATCCATCCTGCATTTACCGATTGCCATATTCTTTCGTGTAAATAATAAAGAAAAAGTTTTGAGAATAATTCGATAATCATAACTGATACCGCAATATTCATGGCAGATTTTAAAGCATCATTTTTTGCCTGTTGACGAATTTCTTCACGTAATGCTTTATCAATAATCTCCGCAGGAATTTCTGCTTTTGCAATATGTAAATATACAAAATAAGTAATAGTAAAAGTAGTAACTGATGCAATAACTCTCCATGTAATTGCTTTTACTATACTTCTCCAATGCGATTCATGGTAATCTTTGTGTATGTTTTTTGCCATTTAATAAGTCTCTTTTTATTTGCAAAGATAAAAAAAATGAAAGAAAAGCATTGTTAAAATTGCAAAATCAAAAGGTGTTGGTGATAAAAACAAATCACAATTTTGCTGAACGATTTCTTAATAAATGATCTACAATTACTAAGGCAGCCATTGCTTCAACTACAGCAACAGCTCTTGGAACGATACAGCTGTCATGTCTTCCTTCAAAATTAGCCACTTTAATTTCTTTCCCTTTTATATCAACTAATTTCATGTTTTTACTAATTGTAGGAGTGGGTTTAAATGCTATATTCATATTAATTGTATGCCCTGTTGATATTCCACCTAAAATACCCCCTGCATTATTAATTGTTGTTTTTCCTTTTGACTTTTCTAATAAAAAGTCATCATTATGGTCAGAGCCATTCATAGTTGCAGAATTAAATCCACTTCCTATTTCAAAAGCTTTAGATGCGTTTATGCTCATCATAGCTTTTGCCAAATCGGCTTCAAGCTTGTCAAATACTGGTTCTCCTAATCCTGATGGACAATTATTAATAACACAACTTACAATTCCACCTATGCTATCTCCTTTGCTTTTCACCTCTTTTATTAATGAAAGCATTTTTATAGCAGTTGTTTTATCAGGACATTTTACTTCATTTAAGTATGTTTTTGAAAAATCTAATTCTTCAATATTTTTTTTAATTTCAACATTTCCAATTTTACTAACAAAAGCATTTATTGAAATATTATTTTCTTTTAAAATTAGTTTGGCAATTGCACCCGCTGCGACCCTAACTACTGTTTCTCGTGCAGAAGCTCTTCCTCCACCTCTGTAATCTCTAAAACCGTATTTTTTGTCATAAGTAAAATCAGCATGAGAAAATCTGTATTTATCTTTCAAATATTCATAATCCTCTGAGCGTTGATCCTTATTTTTAATTAATAAAGCAATTGGAGTTCCTGTGGTTTTATTCTCAAAAACTCCTGACAAAACCTCAACTTTATCCTCCTCTTTTCTAGAAGTGCTTATTTCTGATTGCCCTGGTCTTCTTTTCTCTAATTCATTGTTAATAAAATCTTTATCGAAATTTAAACCCGCAGGACAGCCATCAATTACTACTCCTATTGAAGGTCCGTGGGATTCGCCAAATGTGGTAATTTTAAATATTGTTCCAAAAGAATTTCCAGCCATAATATCAATTTTTATTAATTCCAATCTTTTTTAGGTCATTCCAAAATTCAGGATATGATTTTTTAACAACGTCAATATCATCAATAATCAAATTTTTATATTTATAAGCTACTATTGCAAAACTCATTGCAATCCTATGATCATTAAAGGTCTTTATTTTTATTGGTTTTTGCTCAATATCCTTAAAACTTTTACAAAAAATTTCATTCTTAGAAACAGAAAGTTCAGCACCTATTTTTTTTAATTCGCTTGCAAGTACTGCAACTCTGTCTGATTCTTTTATTCGCAGTGATTTTGTTCCTTTTATTTTAAATGGTATTTTTAAGCAACTGCAAACAACTGCAATTGTGGGTATTAAATCGGGATTGGAAGTCAACTCAAATTCAACACTTGTCTTGTCAATTTCTTTTTTTGTTAAAATAATACTATTTTTATCAAAATCTGTTTTCACACCAAGAGGATACATCAGCTTTGAAATTATACTATCACCTTGCCAACTGTTTTCCTGAAAATTTTTAAGTTTTATTTGTGCAGAATTACTGAGTGCTACAAATCCGTAAAAATATGCTGCTGATGACCAATCTGATTCAATAGACAAACTTCTGCTTAAAATATTTTGATTGTTAATTTTTATTTTATTGTTTTGAAAAACTATGTTTACACCAAAATACTCAAGAATTGAAGCAGTCATTTCAATATATTTTAAAGAAACAGTATTGCCTAAAAGTTCAATTGATAAGCCATTCTTTAATTGAGGAGCAATCAACATTAAAGCACTTATAAACTGGCTACTAACTCCAGAATTTACTTTTATATGTCCTCCGTCAAGTTGTTTTCCAATAATTTTTAAAGGTAAAAATCCATCCTTTTTAAGATAACTAATATTTGCACCCATTTCCTTTAAAGCCTCAACCAATTCTTTAACAGGTCTTTGCTTTATCCTATCAATTCCCGTAATTTCCCATTCTCCTTTTGTAACAGAAAAATAAGCAGTAAGAAAACGCATTAGTGTTCCTGCATTTTCAACATTCACATATTTTTTGTTTTCACTTAATATATTACTTAAAAGTACAGTATCAGCAGAATTAGATACGTTTTCAATTTTAATAATTTTAAAGGCATTAATAATTAAAGCACGATTACTAATGCTTTTTGAACCAGGCAATAAAATATTACCTTTTAATATTTTAGTATTTTCATTAAAAGTAATATTTGTCATTCTCTTGTTATTTCTAAAATACTTTCTTTTATTAAATTAGTGTTTACATAGTTGTCTATTGTTGAATTTCCAATTTCCTTAAGCAATGTAAAATTGATTTTTCCATTAACATTCTTTTTGTCAAAAGTCATAGTATTAAGTAAAATATCAATGTCTAGTTCTTTTAAATCTTTCGATGAATAATATTGCTTTAAAAAGACTTTTATCTTCTCAAGTTCTTTTAATCCAAATATTTTATCTGAAATAATACATTCTATTATTAATCCTAACCCAACTGCTTCTCCATGTAAAATATTTTTTTTCTCAGTTGTCATAAAACAAGATTCAATAGCATGACCAATTGTATGCCCGAAGTTCAGTTTTTTACGAATATTTATTTCATAAGGATCTTTTTTTACAATGGATGTTTTAATGGCTATGCATCTTTTTATTGTTTCTGTAGCAATTTTGTTTTTATTGGAAATATTCTCATTTAAAAGTTTGTTCCATAATTTTTTATCTGCAACAAGAGCATATTTTACAATTTCAGCAAAGCCTGAATTAAATTCCCTATTACCTAAAGTTTTTAAAAAATCAGGAAATATTACAACTAACTCAGGCTTGGCAAAGCTTCCGATTTGGTTTTTAGATTTTTTTAAATTTACGCCTGTTTTACCTCCAATAGCTGCATCAACCATTGCTAATAATGTTGTGGGAATATTTACAAAACGAATTCCACGCTTAAAAGTTGAAGCAACAAAAGCACCTATATCAGATACTACACCGCCACCAAGATTTATAAGTAGTGATTTCCTATCCAAAGCATTTGTAAGCATCTGTTCCCAGATTGCCTGACATGTGTTGATATTCTTATGATTTTCACCATTTGGCAAACAAAAAATATTTTTTTTATTAATATGTGGTATATGCTTTAGTAATTTTGGCAAACAATATTTAGAAGTATTTTTATCCACCAAAATAAAAAGAGATGAATATTCTATTTCTTGCAATTTATTTACAAACTCACTAAACTGTTCATCTGGGAAAATTATTGAAGTTTTCAAAATCGTTAATAAAATTTATCTGTTATGGACGGTTCTATAAATACATTTCTTTTAAGAAACAAACATAAATCATTTTTGCAAATATACATATAA
>JAYEOP010000152.1 GCA_034723125.1 Bacteroidota bacterium
AGTTGAATAACGTTTTTTATTTCCTTTGCGTTCTTTGCGTCTTTGCGTGAAAATATAAACAGATAAACAAAAAGAAGTGCCTAGAGTGCCTAAAGTACTTAAAGTTATGTGTTACGAATAAACAAATCACCAAATAAACAGATAAACAATTCTTTCATCAGATTGCTTCAGTCATACTTCCTTCGCAATGACGGTATGTTGGAGCTTTCAAATCAAGAAGTCGGCAGTCAAAGACAGTCCTCAGTCCTCAGTCGGCAGTAAGCAGTCGGCAGTAAGCAGTCGGCAGTCAAAGACAGTTCTCAGTCAGCAGTCTGTTTTTGTTTTTTAACTTTCGAAGCGAAGCGAGTCCGTAGGATTAGCTTTTAACTTTTAGTTTTTAGTTTGCAGTTGTCTAACTGCCGAATTCTTCCTAAAACCTACAGTTTAAGGATTTCTACTTCTACTCTTCTATTTTCACGTTTTTCTTCTTCGTTTTTTGGATTAGGATAAATCATTTTTGTACATCCAAAACCCTTTGAAGTCAATCTTGCTTTTTCAATACCTCTTTTTACTAAAAAAGTATGAACAGTCTGAGCACGTGCTTCCGACAATAATTGTCTTCCTTCCGGACTTCCCGTACAGCCGTTAATATGTCCGCTTATCGCAATTTCAAGATTTTCATTTTCTTTCATCAACTTTAAAAGTCGCTCAAGTGTTGGTTTCGATTGAGGTAAATATTGAGGTGAATTACCATAAAAAATAATATTGGAAACACTGAAAATTTTTCCTTTTTTTAATTCTGATAATTTCACATTTTTTAATCCACCTGTTTTTTTAGCATTTGCAGGTACTATTCTCATATCCTTAAAAAAATGACCTTTTGAATAAACTGAAATATTGTATTCTCTATTTAAGTCAAATTCTTCAGGCATTGTAAATGTAAATTTTCCTGTCTTTTTATCAGTTTGTACTGTTGCTAACACAATTCCCGAATTTGCATCTTCTATTACAACCTCTGATTCAATAGCTTCATTTGTTTTTTCATCAATAATATTTCCTGTTATTTCATGAACTACAGCCGAAGAGCCATCTTCCTTTTTGTACTTAAATTTAATTGTGTGTCCTGCACCATTTTCATAAACATTGTCAAGAACCAAATAATAAATTGTTCCTTTAGTTACTTTCAAAGCTTTTGAATACGAAACTCCTTTACCTGCATCCTTAAAATTTACTTTGGCACTAAAACTAAGGCCTGTTTTACTATTAATACTTTTACTATTTCTTGATATATTTGTTCTTATAGGCATTACTTCTTTATCAATTATTTCTTTACAAAAGTTACCTCTTTTATATTTATAAATAGAAAAATCGTAATCATCATTTACATTAGTAGGAATAATATCAAAAACCAAAAAGCCATCATAAAGTATTATGAATTTGTACCAAACAGTATTATGTTCTTTTTCAAAAAAGTATTTATTTCCTATTTTATTCCCTGAAAACTCTAATTTTTTTCCATAACCTTCAGGAGCATTTGTAGGTCCGAAAGTATTTTCTGTAGAAATTTTCATTGCTCCCATGCAATCCGCATGACCTTTAATATTTACAAGTTTTTCCTCATTTTGTTGTGATAATGCAGGAAAAACAATTATTATTAAAAGAAATATAGTTAAAGAAATTTTGTACATAAAATCAATTTAAAATATTTTAGTAATAAAATAATAAGCAAGGTATCCTGAGACACCTAACTTCATAATAACACCGGCAACAAAACCAAGGAAAGCACCAAATCCTGATTTTAAAGCAGGTTTAAATTCTTTACCGTCAATCATTTCACCAATTACAGCACCAACAAAAGGTCCGAGAATAATTCCTATTGGTCCAAAAAATAATCCGATAATCAAACCTATGGTACTTCCCCAAACACCTTTTTTGGAACCTCCGAACTTTTTAGTTCCCCAAATTGGTACAACATAATCCAAAACAGTTACAGCTATTGTAAGCAATGCTGCAATAATCAAAAATTTATCTGTAAACTGATGAGCTTCTGTAAAATGAAGCAATAAGATAGAAATATAACTAATAGGAGGTCCTGGAATTACGGGAACAAAACAGCCTGCTATTCCAACAATTAATAAAACTGCTCCTATTACAATTAATACTATATCCATTATGAAATAATTTTAAAAATCTGCACTCATTACTGAACCTGAGCCACTAATCTTACTTCTAACTTTTGGATCTCCATTGTATTCAACATCACCACTACCACTAACTTTTGCGTCCAATTTTTGTACAACATCAATAAAAGCCTCTCCCGAGCCACTTAGATCTATATCCGTTTCAACGGTTTTAAGTTTAAAAGCATTCAAATCACCGGATCCGCTAATACTTATGTTATGTTTATTGGCATTTCCTTCAAGTGTTATTTCTCCTGAACCGGAGATTTTTGTTTTTAAATCATTTGTCTGCAACGAAAGAAATATTTTACCTGATCCACTAACATCCAATGACATCTCATTTGAATGAAATTGATTTTCCCCATGTATTTCTCCAGAACCGGAAATATCAATATCTTTTAAACTTTTCATGGTAACAAAAACTTTCAATTTAGAAGAAGTGATTATACAACCCTTAGT
Source organism: Bacteroidota bacterium (assembly GCA_034723125.1). Classification (NCBI taxonomy): domain Bacteria; kingdom Pseudomonadati; phylum Bacteroidota; species Bacteroidota bacterium. Next base: position 2,619 of record JAYEOP010000152.1, read on the forward strand.
GTAAATTTCCAATTCATTACCTTTTACTTCTGTTTTTACAAATTCAAGAACATTGTCATCAATTTCAATATATACACTTTGTTCGTCTCCCTGAGTAATATAAACGTCTGCACTACTACTAAGTTCAATGCTTGTAAATTCATCTAATTCTCGCACTTCTTTTACAACTACACCCGAACCTTTTTCGCATTTAACTGAGCATGAGGATAGAAATAGAGAGAGAATAAAAAAAGTAGCAATAAATTTTACATTTTTAGAAATCATAATATTATATTTTAAAATTGTTATACAAAATAATAAACAAAAAAATTTAACCTACAAAAATACTTAAAATATATTGACTTTTTCACAAAAATAATTATTTAAATCAAAAATAAGTTAAACAAGAAAAATATGGTTCTATGTCAAATACTGTAGGTAATCAAATTTGCCACAGACTTCATCTGTCAAAGACAGATTCACAGATTACTAACTCAAATTTCGTATAATAATTCTGTGTGGTTACATATACTTCGACTGGTCATAATGAGCTTTGGCACCATGTTTAACGTATTGAATATTATTTCGTTTCCACGGTATAGCGAAACGATGTTTATGACCGCTCAGCATATATTTATTATCTAACTGTTATATTTATGTTTTTTCTTAGTGCAAATTGTGCCTTGGTGTCTTTGTGGCAAGATATTGATAATTAGCCACTAAGGCTCAAAGACACTAAGAATCACAAAGGATGAAGCAATTCATTATGGAATTATTATACTATTTATTTTCTTTATGTTATCACAACTGGACATTTAATAAGTTTCCGAATGTCAATTCTTTATATTCAAATGCAAAACTTGAGGTACTAAATTACTCTTTTTGTAATTAGTGCCTCTAAGAAAACTATCAAATTTTATGATTTCTAAGATTTTTGATGAGATTTTTATTTTTTGAGACGAGGCGATGCCTTAGCATCAGTGAGTTGAGAAAGATAAAAATATCGCAAAAAGATAGGAATCTAATTTTGCAGAGTTTTCTTAGAGACACTAATTAATGAATTTTCGCTAAATTTTGATATATCAGGACTAAAGGACATGTCTTATTAGAATATTGCATATAATACTAAACCGTCATCAAATTAATTAAGAAGAAACTAGTATTATGCCGATGGATTAGCATGTTAAGAAAATTTATTTTCTTTTACATGATAACCTTTCGGTATAAAATAATTTTTAAAAAATATTTGGAAATAGTGTTTTTAGAGACGTACTTTTATAATCTGAAAAAAATAAAATGTACTTTTAAACAATTAAAACTATAAAATCATGAAAATACTAAAATTAAGC
>JAYEOP010000153.1 GCA_034723125.1 Bacteroidota bacterium
ATTATATTTTTCTTTTTTTAGGCAAAAATTCTTTGCATAGCTATAGCTACGGAAATAATTTTTAACGACAAAAAAGGGAAATAGAAATGATTTATATCGGGTGTTTTGATGTTAATTTGGTATAACATCCATTTTTAATTCAAAGCCCAAGTATAATGAGTAATACAAAGTTTTCTTAGTGCCACTAAATAAACCTAGTTATTCGCTACTTTTACGCCTTATTAAAAGCACAAACCTAACACTTCAATAAACTCAGTGCATTGCGAATTGACTACCTTATTTTATGACAAATCATAACCAGCAACAATTTCTTTAATAATTTCAAGATTTTCAATCTTTTTGGGCTGTCTGAATTTTTTGGAAAAAGAGGTAAAATATTTATGTTTGCCAATAAAAGATATTTGAATATTATTCCATTGTTCTTCACTTTGAATCTTATTAAATGTAATAAGTTCTTTAAATAAAGTATCTCCTATAGGAACAAAATCATCTCTACCAATATAATCAAGGTCTGCATCACAAAGGATTTCTCCCAAATGAGACTTTGGTGATTGAGGAATCATAGTTGCCATTATCAATTCTGAGATTTTATCAATCTGAGCTAAGGAATAATCATATAAAGGAAGAATTTCTCTTGCAAATTCACAAGATACTTCCTCATGGTTTTCATAGGTTTTCAAAAAGCCAACATCATGAAATAAAGCCGCAGTTGATAATAAAAATATTTCTTCATCATCTGTAATTTTCTCAAATTTTGCAATACGCAATGCAGATTCAAGAACATCCAAGCTATGATGAACTCCATGATATGTTAAAGAAGGGTCAAGCTCCTTAACCAACTTATCAATAATATATTTTTTGACTTGCCTGAATTTCATAAGATTATTAAAGTATCCTATTAAAGGACAAAAGTAAAATAATTTTATTTTACTGCGATACTTTTTTTAATAAAACATACATAAATTAAAATATTTTTTTCACACCAAAACCTAATTGCCTGATTTCCTATATGTTAAAAACATACAAAATACTTTTTTTTCATCTTTATAAAACAAATTAAAGAATCATTTTTGGATAGTAACTAGCGTTTTATATAGGAAAGTTTGACTATTGTTTGTTTTTAAATATATTTTTACCACATATAAATTTCTTGTTCTCAAAACGCAGAAGCAATATATCATACTCATTTACTGCATCTAACAAGGCTTAATCATTTTTTTATTTAAACTCTCATTTATATCTTTTTATAAAAATTTTGTTTTTATTTATAAAAATCATTTTTTTTCAATTCAAATTATTACATTTGCGAGGTAAATGTTCTTTAATAAATGTTCTTTTTACATTGATAAATTATTATTTTAAAAATTAATTTTTAGATACAATGAAAAACAAAAAATTATTAAGTTTTATTTTTGCGACTTTATTAATCTCCAGCTCTTTTCTTGCACAATCACAAATTAGAATGCTTTCAGGATTTTTTAAAGGTTCGTATTATGAAATGGCAAATGACATTAAAATTGTAGCAAAAGATATTGTTAATGTTGACACTATTTTTACGGTCGGGGCAAATGGTCAAGATTCAATTGCTTTTAGCAGAAGCAAATCAGAATTTCTTCATATTTTAACATCAAAAGGGAGTTTGCATAACTTTAAAAAACTTTCTAGGGAAGAAAAACCACAAGTTGCTTTTATGCAATATGATGTTTTAATTGAGCAACAGTTAAAAGATATTAAAAAATACAAAAAAAGAACAGATAGTATTCGTGTTCTTATTCCTTTAGGATTTGAAGAAATTCATTTAATTGCATTAAAGGATTCAAAAATCAAAAAAATAAAAGACCTGAAAAAGAAAAAAGTTGCAGTTGGTGAAGCTCAGCAAGGAACTTCTGTAACAGCAGGACTAATTAAAGAAAAACTTGGAGCAGAATGGATTGACGTTCAGGTATCTTTTAAAGATGCATTATTTGCATTACTTAATCATAAAATTGATGCTTTCTTTTTTGTAGGTTCTGCCCCTGTTTCAAAACTCAACGGCTTATCCCCTACTTATCGTAAGCTCAAAATTATTCCAATAAAAGACAAATCTCTTGAAGAAATTTATACCAAGACTACAATACCTGCTAACACTTACCATTGGTTAGATAAAGATGTTGAAACATACGCTGTAAGATTACTACTTGTTTCTGACATTTCAAAAGAAAGCCAAGCAGATGATAAAAACCTTAGAAAACTTCTAACTGACATTCAAAATAACATTGGTAAACTACAAGAAGAAGGTCATCCAAATTGGAAAAAAGTTGACTTTAATTTTAGTGATATTCAATGGCAAGTTCATGATGTCGCAAAAAAAGTATTTGGTTTATAATTTATTAGAACCTCCTAAAAAAAACCTGTCAATTATGGCAGGTTTTTTTTTGCCCAAAAATCAATATAAAAATATTTCATATATTTGTAAAAAATACAATCAAATATGACAAATATAAAACTCAACATTAAGGGAAGTAACAAATTTGTTTTTGCAAAAGAGATTGAAAAAATTCAATCCAAGATTATGGATTGTCAAAATACAGTATTAAATAAATCCGGGAAAGGAAAAGAATTTCTTGGTTGGGTAAACCTCCCATCAAAAACTGAAAAGAAACTCCTTGATGAAATTATTTCAACAGCAAACAAAATAAAAAACAAAGCAGAAATATTTGTTGTTATTGGAATTGGAGGTTCTTACCTCGGTGCAAGGTCAGTAATTGAAGCACTCAAAAATAATTTTGATCATTTACTGAAACAAAGAGAAAATCCTTTAGTTATTTATGCCGGTCAAAATATTAGTGAAGATTACTTGTCAGAGCTTTTAAAAATTCTTGACAAACACGATTATGCACTTACAATAATTTCAAAATCCGGAACCACTACCGAACCAGCAATTGCATTTAGGATTTTAAAAAAACATATTGAAAATAAATATGGAAAAGAAGATGCAAGAAACAGAATAATTGCAATTACTGATAGTTCAAAAGGAGCTTTAAAACAACTTGCCGACAAAGAAAATTACAAAACATTTGTTATCCCCGATGATGTTGGAGGAAGGTATTCGGTTCTCACTCCTGTTGGCTTACTTCCTATTGCTGTTGCAGGTTTTGATATAAAAAAAATAATGGAAGGTGCCAAACTGATGGAAGAGTTTAATTTAAACAACAATAAATTAGATGAAAATCCTATTTTACTTTATGCAGCTATTCGCAATATCCTTTATTTAAAAGGAAAGGCTATTGAAATCCTAATTAATTATGAACCAAAACTTGCATTTTTTACAGAATGGTGGAAACAACTTTTTGGCGAAAGTGAAGGCAAAGAAAATAAAGGTATTTTTCCTGCAGGAGCAAATTTCACAACCGATTTACACTCTCTAGGTCAATTCATTCAAGAAGGCAGTCCTAACATCTTTGAAACAACTATTTTTGTTGACAAGCCAGAAAATGAACTCAAAATTCCAGAAAGCAAAGAAAATTTAGATAAGCTGAATTACCTTAGCGGAAAAAATATTAATGAAATAAACGAAAAAGCATTTCAAGGAACTTATATGGCACACGTTGATGGAAATGTAGCAAATATAGTGATTTCAATTCCACAAATCAATGAAAATATACTAGGTCAACTTATTTACTTTTTTGAAATGGCTTGTGCAGTAAGCGGATATTACTTAAAAGTTAATCCATTTGACCAACCGGGAGTTGAAAAATATAAAAAGAATATGTTTAAATTACTTGGGAAACACTAATACTAAACCGCTATTAAGATGCTGATTAAGAAAATAAATTATTTTTGTTTTGTTTTTCTTCACAAAATTCTTGCATAGCCATAGCTACGGAATAATTTTTTGAAGAAAAACAGGGCGAAAAGAAATGTTTTAATTTCAGTATCTTGATGGTGGTTTAGTATAAGCTAATAACTCTTAAGAAAACACTCAAAATTAATCCCGATTTTTATAGTGTCATATCAAGTCTGAAATGCTAGTATTTTTTGCTTTTTGCAAAACAAAAATAATAATTCTCAAAAAAATTTTGAAATAGCATATCCAATGTCTTAAATTTGATGATGATAAAAAAGTGAAATTGTTATTTTTAAATTTTTCCAGAAAATAATGTGGATATGTAGAACAAGTAAAATTTCATTTAATAGAACAGAACATTAGTTTTGAATAAATAAAAAAATTGATAAATAAAATGAGTAAAGGAAGAATATTAGTAACAGGAGGAACAGGATACATAGGTTCACACACAGTAGTAGAATTACAAAATGCCGGCTATGAAGTAGTAATTATAGATAATCTCAGCAATTCCTACAGTTGGATTATTGACAGCATCACAAAAATCACAAAAATAAAACCTGAATTTCACGAAATTGATCTTTGCAACGGAAAAGATGTAAACGATTTTTTTAATAAAAACAAAGATATTGATGGGATTATTCACTTTGCAGCATTCAAAGCTGTTGGTGAATCAGTTGAAAACCCAAACAAATATTATTACAACAATCTTGTTTCGCTCATGCATATCCTACAAAACATGCAAAAGCACAAACTCAGCAACCTTGTATTTTCATCTTCATGCACTGTTTATGGTGAACCCGAAAAGGTTCCTATTTCTGAAGAAGCACCTATTGTAAAAGCCGAATCACCTTATGGAAACACTAAGCAAATAAGTGAAGAAATTATTTTTGACAACACTAAAATTTCTGAAATATCAGCAGTTGCTTTAAGATATTTTAATCCTGTTGGTGCACATGAATCAAATTTAATAGGAGAACTACCCCTTAACAAGCCACAAAGCCTTATGCCTGTGTTAACACAAACATGTATTGGAAAACAGGAGAAATTATTTGTTCATGGCAATGATTATCCTACTCCGGACGGCACAGCAATACGTGATTATTTTCATGTTTCCGACCTTGCAATAGCTCATGTAAAAGCAATAAGTTATATGCAGGAAAAAAGAAATAAAGACAAATTCACATTTATAAATCTTGGTTCAGAAAAAGGATACTCAGTGTTAGAAGTTATTGAAGAGTTTGAAAAAATAAATAATGTAAAACTAAATTACGAAATGGGACCAAGGCGAGCAGGTGATGTAATTCGTGTATATGCCGATTCATCAAAAGCACTGAAAGAATTAGGATGGAAAGCAGAAAAATCACTTTCAGAAATGGTAAGAACAGCTTGGAAATGGGAGCAATCTTTAAAAGACAATAAAATTTAAAATCAATTTTAATAAAAAAATATCATGAAAGAAAAAATATTAGCAGTTGATGATGAGGCGGTTATTAGAAAATTATTAGAAAATTTTCTTAAAAAAAAATATGATGTTACAACAATGTCGAATGGAAAAAACGCACTTGATTGGATACAAAATGGAAACATCCCCGATATGATAATATGTGATGTGAATATGCCCGAAATGGATGGAGAAGAATTTGTGAAAAATGTACGTGCCGGAGAACTTTTCAAATACATTCCTTTTTTAATGTTATCGGGTGATGAAGAAAGTAAAACAAGAATAAAATTTTTTAAACTAGGAGTTAAAAATTTTATTACAAAGCCCTTTAACCCTGAAGAGCTTAACGTTCTTATTGAACTCATCCTAAAAAACGAATAAATACTATTTTTATGGAAAATGTTAAAAATAAATTAAAAAAACGAATATTATACATTGGTAATGACGAAAAGACAATTGACTTAATAAAAGGATCCGATATATTTGAAACAATAATCCACAAAAATGGATTTACTGCTGACAAATGGCTTAAGCATAACCCCACCATAGATCTTATTTTATGTGAAAATTATATTCCCGGAGTAAATGGAATTAACTTTTATCAATATCTTAAAGCTAATAACATTCATAATACTACTCCATTTATACTTTATTCAAAATTGTTTAATGCAAAATTAATTAACAAAACAAAAAAATACAATATTGATGATTTATTTACGATGCCCTTAAACACTAATAATCTTTATATCCGTACTAAATTTTTATCACAATACAGAAAAAAACATCCGAGAAATTTGGATTATACAATTCAAAAAGAGAAAAACATAGAAATTGCAAAACACAAATTAATTACAAAACGTATTTTTGATATTGGATTTTCATTAATTGCTTTACTTTTACTTTCGCCATTGCTTTTACTAACAGTAATTGCCATACGCTTAGAATCAAAAGGTAAAGTTTATTACATTTCAAAACGAGTTGGACAAAAGCCATTTGGATTTATAAAATTTCGTTCAATGTTTCAAGGTGCTGATAAAATGATTAAAGACTTAGCACATCTTAATCAATATGCAAAAGATACAGACAAAACAGAAATTGATTTTAACAATAAGTGTGAGGATTGTGCAAAATTACCTAAAGGAATATATTGCTCCCCACTTTTAGAAGTTGGAGATAATAAAATTTGTGAAAAAGATTATTTAAGACAGAGAAAAGAAATTGCTGGTCCTTCATTTTTAAAAATAAAAAATGACCCGAGAATTACTAAAGTTGGAAGAATAATAAGAAAATTAAGCATTGATGAATTACCACAACTCATTAATGTTTTAAAAGGAGACATGTCAATTGTAGGAAACCGACCTTTACCACAAGATAGTGAGGCAAAAAACTTGACAGCAGATGCTTTTGGTGATAGATTTATAACACCTGCCGGCATTACAGGGCTGTGGCAAGTTAGCAAAAGAGGTAGTGATAATATGTCGGAAGAAGAAAGATTTGGATTAGACAAAAAATATACAAAAATATTTATTGATAAAAAATATCCTATATTTTATGATATTGGACTAATAATTAAAACTTTTACAACATTCATCCAACATGAAGATGTTTAAAAATTTTTAAACAATGAAAAAACAACTACTGGTATTTTTATTTCTGATTTTTGTAAGCAACATTGTTTTGTCTCAAGGAAATTTTAATATTTACAAATTTAATCCAAGGACTCAAAACATCAAACAATATCTTCCACCTTTGGGAGTGTTAATTGATTCAGCAATAAAAAATAATCCGCGAATAAAATTTTGGCAAGCAGATATTGAAGTAGGTCAATCAAATATTCGCTCAGCAAGAAGGCAATGGACAAGACATATTGGAATTTCATCCGATATCAGATATGGTAATTATGATAATCTTTCAATGGGTGGAACAGCAGGAACTACACCAGTCCCAATATATTATTCCAAACAAGAAACAAGATACGGTGTTGGTATGTTTATGAAATATCCTTTTTTTGATTTACTCAATAGAAGAAGTGATATAAAATTAGCAGAATATGAAAAATTACAAGCTACTTATAACAAACAAAATGAAATTAATAATGTAAGAGAAGAAGTAATAATACAATTTAATAATCTGTTATTGAAACAAAAGAAACTCACAATACAAACTAGCTACATGGAAACCAGCAATCTGAATCTTATGATGGCAGAAAGAAAATTTAAAAATGGATTAATTCAATTAACAGAAATGGCAAGGTTAACAGAAATAAATTCAAGGTCAAAATTGGCTTTTGAAGATGCAAAAACAGACTTTGTTGTATCTTTTTTAATTTTACAAGAGATAGTTGGCTTTAAATTTTAGTAAATTTGCAAGCATGAAACTTACACAATTCATAAAGTTAATCTACAAACATCTATTTATCCTTATTATTGTACCCATTATTTTAGGTGCTATTGTCTTCTACCTCACCAAAGATGAAATTAAAATGTATAAATCTTCAACAACAGTTTATACAGGAATAGCATCAGGTTACAATATTGAAACAAGTGGCGGAGCAAAATTTGATTTCCTTGCTGCAAAAAACTCCTTTGATAATCTTATAAACATAATAGATTCTAGAGAAACTTATGAAGAAGTAGGGATTAAATTACTTACTAAACATTTATCACTCAGTTATGCCGATCCAAAGTACATAACTAAAAAGCATTTCAATGAATTGCAACAAATTGTCCCTAACGAAGTAAAAGAACTTTTATATAAAGAAGCTTCAATAAAAAAACTAAACAATAGAAAAAAAACTGTTACACCAAAAAAACCTAAAAAAAATATCACAATAGAAAATCAAAATATTTCTAAATTTCATTTTGTTAAAGCTAAGGAAACATTATATTCTATTGCAAGAAAATACAATATTCCGGTTAAAGAATTAATGAGGATTAATGGACTTACAAACAACAATATAAAAGTTGATGACAGATTATTAATAATAACTTCAAGAAATCAACCCTCTACAAAATATTATCAAAAAGAAAAAAGACCAACAAGCACAGATACATTTTTATATTATATTACCGATAAAAATGAAACTTTGTATTCAATAGCAAGTAAATACAATATTTCAGTTGCTCATTTAATAGCATGGAATAATTTAACCAAGAGAGAGATAAGCAAAGGCAAAAAATTAATTGTAGGAAGTATAAATTATCCTGTTGAACCCAAAGTTATAAAAAATAATAATAGTAAAAAGTTAGTAGAAAAAACTAAAATAAAAAAAAGTAACACAAGCAATTCAAATAAAATAAATGAATTTGATAGGATATATTCTGATTTTGTGCAATATAAAAACAAAAGTGATACGAATTTTCTTTATGAATTATTAAACTATAGTCATCCACATTACAGTATAAAAGCATTGTCAAGGATGAAGATAAAAAGAATTGGCAATAGTGATTTAGTAGAAATTTCTTATGAAACGGATGACCCTGGAATTTGTCAATATTCTCTTGTTTTACTCACTGAAGTTTTTATTAAAAACTATAAACATTTAAAAGAAAACCAAACAGATGCAGTTGTAAAATATTTTCAAAGGCAAGTAAACATGGCAAATAATCGTTTACAATTGGCTGAAGACAAACTTTTAAACTTCAACCAAAAAAACAATATTATCAACTATTATGAACAAACAAAATTTATTGCAGAACAAAAAGAAGAGCTTGACCTTACTTTTCAAAATGAAAACATGAGAAGAGCTTCTGCCGATGCTGCTTTAAAAAAGGTTGAAGGAAGGCTTAACATAAGAAACAACATTAATCTTACAAGTTCAGAAATATTAGACAAAAGACATAGACTTGCTGATATTTCAATGAAAATTTCAATGACAGAAGCTTATGCTGAGGACTCTACAGCTTGGGAACTTGTATATTTAAAAAACAAACAGGCAGAAATAAAAAAAGAACTTGAAAATTATATTAGTGAATTGTACGGTTACAACAATTCGGTTCAAGGAATGCCAATAAAACAACTATTGGAAAAATGGCTTGAAAATGTTGTTAAATTTGAAGAAAGTAATGCTCGCTTGGCAGTTTTAAGAGAACGAAAAGAGGAATTTAACGAAAAATATAGATTAATGGCTCCTCTTGGTGCAATCCTAAAACGTATTGAAAGAGAAATCAATGTTGCCGAAAAAGAATATCTTTCATTACTCCACTCATTGAATTTAAGTAAGCTACGACAACAAAACATTGAGATGTCATCAAATATTAAAGCTGTTGACCCTGCTTATTACCCGATAATACCAAAAGCTTCAAAAAGAAAAGTGATGATTCTTGCCGCTGCCTTCGCAGGCTTTATGATGGTATTAGCACTTATTGTAATACTTGAATATTTTGATTCAACAATAAAAACACCTGAAAGAGCTGAAAAACTAATCGGACTTAAATTTGGCGGAGTATTTCCAAGAATCCCTAATAAACATGGTAAAATAAATTATACTTTTATCACCCAAAGAATGTCTGAAAAAGTAATTCAAAAAATAAAACTCAAATCAGCAACTGCAAAAAATAAAGCAGGAGAACCAAAAATTATATCGTTTTTTAGTACAAGAGAAAATGAAGGAAAAACCTTTTTGGCAAACACAATTGGAGAAAGAGTAACAGCTTTTAATGAAAATATTCTTTTAGTTACTCCATTTGCTGAAGATGAAGAAATCCCTGAAGATGTTGAAAACACTTTCTTTTATCAATATTCAAAAAATGAAGGTGAGATAAATTCAATTGATGAATTATTAACTGAGGACTACAAAGCAAATAAAAATAAGTACAAATATATTTTCGTAGAAATCCCCTCAATAATAAAACAAAATTACTCTTCAAATTTTATTAAATCTTTTGATTTTTCATTGCTTATAGCAAGAGCAAATCGTACATGGACAAAAGCTGACAAACATGCACTTAGCACTTATAAAAAACTATGCAAAAACGAACCTTTATTCATTCTTAATGGTACAGAACCTGATGCATTAGTATCAACGATTGGAGAAATTCCAAAAGAACGTTCTTTTTTGCGAAAGTTATTTAAAAAAATTATATCCTTACAAATCTATAATAAATCAAAGATTTAACTATGAAAATCCCAAGCGTTTTAAAAGGAGAAAAAAATATTGTTTCTCTTCTTAACCAAATGACAAGAGCCGCTTTGGGTTTTATTAGTTTTATTATTCTTACACGTACTTTCGAAAAATCTGTCTTTGGAGAATGGGTGCTTTTAATTACTTCAGCAGGTTTTGTAGAAATGATAAGATTTGGCTTAACAAGAACAGCAATTGTTCGCTTTCTCTCAGCTAGCAAAGAAAAAGAATCAAATGAGCTAAAAGGTTCTAATTGGATGATTGGACTTATAATTACTGTAATAATTGCAATTGTTATTTTTGCAATAAATATGATTTTCAACAATGCTATTCAAAACTCCGGATATAAGTATTTTTTCAAATGGTATCCAATACTTGCATTTTTAAACCTCCCTTTAAACAATGCCATTACAATTCTACAAGCAGAACAACGCTTTGATAGAATTTTATTTATCAGAAATTTCCCAATGGTATTATTTCTAATATTTCTCACACTTAACTTCTTTATTTTAAAATATAATATTGAAACTGTAATTCTAATTTTTATGGGAATAACAGGATTTACTTCCATAGTATCAATTTTAAAAAAATGGGACGGACTTATTTTTTTAAAATATTCCAATAAAGCAAGGATTAAACAAATTCTTGATTTCGGGAAATATTCAACAGCTACATTAATAGGAAGTAATTTACTGAAAAGTGCCGACACATTTATACTAGGTCTTAGCCCTTTTATTGGTCCTGCAGGTGTTGCCTTGTACAGCATTCCTCTTAAACTTACAGAAGTTATGGAAATTCCTTTGAGAAGCTTTACAGCTACAGCTTTTCCTAAAATGTCAAAAGCAAGTATCGAAAAAGACAATAGCAAAGTGCGTCAACTATTTTATGCCTATTCGGGGAGTCTTACATTACTATTTATCCCTGTTTTAATTCTTGCATTTATTTTTGCCGAACCATTAGTAACAATTGTTGGCGGTAAAGAATATATTGAAACAGCAAACATTTTCCGAATATTTTGCATCTACGGACTACTTCTTCCTATGGATCGTCTTACAGGAGTTGGACTTGACAGTGTGAATATGCCAAAACGAAATTTTTATAAAGTTATTTACATGGCTCTTGCAAATATAATCGGTGATATTATAGCAGTATTTGTTATAGTTCAATTTTATCCTGATATTTCTATAATTTCAATACTAATGCTTGTTTCATCAGTAACCATTCTAATGACATTAATAGGTTTAGTAGTAGGACTAAAATATTTTAACAAAGAAATTCAATTTTCAATTTTTAGAATTTTTAAAGAAGGATATTGGTTTTACAAAGGCATGTATAGAAGGATTGTTAAAAATTCAAAATAATTATAACAATGAAAAGTCCTTTTGACAAAAAAACAGGTTCAGAAATACTAAAAAGTCCACTGATTATTGGATTAATTATTTGTATTTCTTTGCCCATTGGTTTTTTTATTGCCAAAGGTGGAATCATGAACGCAACTTTACTAATTGCACTTCCTTTGCTTTACGGGTTTTTGTACTGGCTATTTAAAAAACCATCTAACGGACTTTACGTTTTTATTGCATTATCATTTACAGCTATCGGATTAACAAGATATATTAAAGGAATTCCTCTTGGATTAAGTATTGATGGTATTTTGGTAATAACATTTCTTGCACTTTTCTTTAAAAATTTCTTTACAAAACTTGATTGGAAACCGATACAAAACACTTTATTTTACATATCATTAATCTGGTTCATTTACAACGTTTTGGAACTTGTAAACCCTGAAGCGAGAAGTTCTGCTGCATGGTTTTATGCTATGCGTGGTGTTGCATTATATTTTGTTCTAAGCGTTCTTATTACATTGATGCTTCTCAGAGATGTAAAACATCTAAACAAATTTCTTTACTTATGGGGTGCTTTTTCAATTCTTGTTTCAATCAAAGGTGCAATGCAGTTAATTGTTGGTGTTGACCCATGGGAACAAGCATGGCTAAATGCCGGTGCTGCCGAAACACATATTTTATTTGGCAAACTTAGAGTGTTTTCATTTTTGAGTGATGCTGGAACTTTTGGTGCTCAACAAGGACATGCGGCTGTTGTCGGTATTATCGTAGGCTTGAATTCAAAAACAAAAAAAGATAAAATATTTTTTCTTACAATGGGATTATTGGGTTTATATGGATTAGCAATTTCAGGGACAAGAGGTGCAATTGCTGTACCTGTAGGTGGAGCAATGATATATTTTATAATGAAAAAAAATATAAAAATACTAATTTTAGGAGCAATCTTAGGAATTTCGGTTTTTGTATTTTTTAAATATACTACAATCGCTAATGGAAATTATCAAATCAATAGAATGCGCTCTGCTTTTGACCCCAACGACCCATCCTTACAAGTAAGACTTGAAAATCAGCGAAAATTAAAAATCTATATGAAAAGTCGCCCTTTTGGTGGAGGAATTGGTTCTTCCGGTAACTGGGGATTACGATTTTCTCCAGGTACTTTTTTAGCAGAAACTCCTACCGATAGTTGGTATGTTAAAATATGGGTTGAGCAAGGAATAATAGGATTAGTATTTCACATTTTTTATTTATTATTTATTCTTGGCTATGGTTGCTACATCATTTGGACTAAAGTAACAGAGCCTGAAATTGCGGCTAAACTTACCGCACTTGCAGGTGGAATTTGGGGAATAATGCTCTGTAGCTATGGCAATGCAGTTTTCGGACAACTACCCACAGGTCCGTTGATTTACGTGAGTATGGCAATGCTTTATATGGGCGAACTTTATAACAAACAAGCAATTGAAAGAAAATTGAAAGTTAAGAATGAAAATATAGAAATTGAAAATTAATGTTTCTTTTAAAGTGGTTCTATGTTGATTTGAGTGGGTAATCAAATTTGCCACAGATTCACAGATTAGAAAAAGAGTAATTTTGTAATCTGTGAATCTGTGGCTTTAATATTTTCCCACCCATACAAATCAACATAGAACCATCAATAGCAATTTAAATCAGTAATATACAAGTAGTTATAAGATGAGTTATTAAATTTGTAGAGGATTTGAAAATTATACCTAAAAAAAGTCTCAATAGAATAATTGTATTTAATGGCTAAGTACTATTTTTTACAGAATAATTCACATTATTTGTAAATACATGGAATTAATAAAACTACTATCTTTCAATTTTTGAGTATTATTTCAATATTTGGGTTTTATAGTCATAGAAAAAATCACTTTCAACTTCTTTTTCGTACTTTTTTAATTGACTAATATGAATAAAACCTTTATCTATTTCACGTAGTGGAACAATGTAAAGTTTTTCTGGTAAGTTTGCTTTACCTCCAACACCAATTGCTATAAAAACAGGTATTTTACGACTTTTTTCAAAATCTACATATCTATTAAATTTGTCAGTTTTCGCAATTATCACACCATTTTTGTATAAATTATTTCTCCATTTACACTCAACATAAAAATCATATTTATTCGTTCTAAAATTAAATTCAAGTAATAAATCCGGTTGTAGAGTTGTCTCAGCATAAGTACCATCAACATATTTATCTCCAGCCCATTCTTTTATTTTAAAATATTTTTTATTAAACTTTAAAACAATAAATTTTTCAAAATCAGATCCTTTCTTCTTTCTATAATCAATAAGTTCCGTTTCTGAATCAATTTCTAATTCTGCCATTTGTTTCTCTGCATCTTTTATTACTTGATCAAAATTAAGTCCTTTTTTAAGAGCAATTTTTTTTATAATATTTCTCTCGTTATCAGTAAGAATACCATCAGCAATTGCCATTTCAATTGCTTTTTCCAATTCATTATCATCTTCTTTTACATTGACATCTTCTTTTACATTGACATTTTCTTTTACATTGACATTTTCTTTTACATTAACATTTTCTTTTACATTGACATCTTCTTTCACATTGACATTCTCTTTTACATTGATATTTTCTTTTACATTAACATCATTTTTTGAAGACCTATACAAATACACTCCAACCATTAAAGTTAGGATTCCAATTATCATTAATATTATTCCTGTCATTTTTTTCATACGTTTAATTTCTATATTATAAATCATCTAATGTCAAAACGGATTTTGTTAAAAACCAATCTTTACATTATTCAATTACAAAGGTAATTCTTTTTTTATGTTTAGGAGTAATTTAGTAGGTTCAGGATAAGAAGTTGGTAAAAGGTCAACTCTAAATGGGAGGTCAATATCTTTTAGTTCTTCAACTTTTTTTTCAAGAAGTTTATTCTCAATACAATATTTAAATGTTAATTTTAAATAACGCCTAATTATCATTAATGGTAAAAATTCTTTTCTAAATTCCATCCACTCCATTAAGTCTTTTTTCCCTTTTGAACTGTTACAAACTTGACAAGCAAAAACTAAATTCTCTGCATCATCTTTCCCTCCATATCTTTTTGGAAAAATATGGTCAAGAGATAATTTTTTATCCGAGCCACAATAATTGCAAACCTGCCCAGTTTGCAACTTAATTTTTTCATCATCAAATATTGATCGCATATTCATAGTTCCATTTTTAAGTCCTTTGAATAATTTTGCTCTAATCATATAATTAAATTGTGCGTATTTTTTTTGTTCATTTTTAACAGCAGTATGAGCCATAGCAAGATTTGCGTATGACCAATAAATTTGCTCTCTAACAGTTTCAATTTTTTGTTTAACAATTGCCATTTTCAATAATTGTCATTATTCTTTTTCAATACATTTCATTTGACTTGCAAATATAAAAACAATTGAGTAATTATAATTTCATACTCAAATAAACAGTTCCTTAGTTTTGATAATATTTTTCGTTAAGCATTCTCAAAATGGACATCTTGGAAAATTACAAACCTCCCCCAAATCTTAATTTCATAATCAGCCCAATTAAACATAAAGCCATATTTTCACTATATCATTATTTTTTAGCAAACGAAAACAAAAATTCAAGACCTCCTTGCTTCCTATTTCTTACAGATATTTCGCCTTTGTGAAAAAGAACTGCATTTTTTACAATTGAAAGCCCTAAACCTGTGCCTCCTTGCTTGCGTGAACGTCCTGAGTCGATACGATAAAAACGTTCAAATATTC
>JAYEOP010000154.1:0-1478 GCA_034723125.1 Bacteroidota bacterium
GGAATTTTGCAATAAAAAGGTATGATGAAAAACAAAGTAGCTGATAAATCAGATTTTCGTTTAAGTAAAAAAGATGTAGGCGAAATGTTTAATTCAATTTCGGAAAAATATGATTGCTTGGATCACATAATGTCTCTTGGAATTGATAGGAGATGGAGGAAACTGGTCGTAAAAATATTAAAAGAGGATATGCCTGAAACTATTCTTGATATTGCTACAGGCACTGCCGATTTGGCAATAACAACAGCCAAAATTCTTAAACCAAAGAGAATTATAGGGATAGATATAGCTTCAAAAATGATTGATGTAGGAAAAATAAAAGTTTTTTCAGAGGGTGTGGCTGATATTGTAGAACTAATGCAAGGTGATGCTGAACAACTGGATTTTGAAGATAACAGCTTTGATGCAGTTATGGTATCTTTCGGAGTTAGAAATTTTGAAGATCTCGCCAAAGGTTTAAGTGAAATGAACAGAGTTTTGAAAAAAGGTGGTAAGGCTGTAATTCTTGAGTTTTCATTACCTGAAAATATTTTTATAAAATGGTTTTATTTACTATACTTCAATAAGGTTGTACCTTTTATTGGAGGATTAATTTCAAAAAATAAATTAGCATACAAATATTTACCAGGCTCAGTGTCGGAATTTCCTTATGGGGAAAACTTTTTAAATATTATGAGTGATAATGGATTTAAGTATGTAAATTGTAAAAAATTAAATCAAGGAATTTGTTCAATATACACAGGAAAAAAATAAATTCGTCAATTTTTATTGTTCTGTTTTTTATTAATTTCGGAACATATTCTCAAACAAAAAATTTAGAAAGGTTTGATTATGGGAGAAAACTACACTTTGGTTTTACCATTGGAACAAATGTTTCTGATTTTAAATATGAATTTTCTGATAACTTTTATTATAACGATTCACTACTAACAGTTGATGTGAGTACTTATCCGGGAATTACTCTCGGTGCTATTTCCGACCTTCATTTAGGAGAGTTTTTTGACATTAGAGTAATACCTTCATTAGTTCTTACTGAAAGGAGTGTTAAATATAAGTTTACAAATGATTATTCAACAAAAAAGAGTGTAGAATCAATTTTTGCTGAACTACCTGTACTTTTAAAATTTAAATCCACAAGGCATGGTAACCTTAGGTTTTATGTTATAGGTGGTGGAAAAGTATCTTATGATTTTGGTTCCAATGCAAGAAGTAACAGGGACCCCAACAATCCGATTATTGCTATTAAACCTTGGGCTTATGCTTATGAATTCGGTTGTGGCTTGGATATGTATTTTTATTGGTTTAAATTTTCTCCCGAAATAAAACTCTCAAAAGGAATAAATAGCATCCTTTCACCTTATCATGATGTTTATTCTAATGTATTTGAAAACATATATTCTAATTTTATTTATTTCTCTTTTAATTTTGAAGGATAAAATTTTATCAATACTTTATAAATGAATGAATTTCAAAAAGAT
>JAYEOP010000154.1:1578-15506 GCA_034723125.1 Bacteroidota bacterium
ACACATAACTCTAAGTACTTTAGGCACTCTAGGCACTTTAAGTACTTCTTTATGTTTATTCGTAACACATAACTCTAAGTACTTTAGGCACTCTAGGCACTTTAAGTACTTCTTTATGTTTATTCGTTAATTTTTAATATTGACAACCTATTGCCTGACTGCCAATTGACTAATAATCCTCAATTAAAAAAAAATAATTATTTACCATATTAATTAATGAAAAAGACTTATCTTTGATGGTTAATATTTTAAATATATTATTATGAAAAAAATAGGATTATTAATAGTTGTAATTGCTTTAATTTTTTCATCATGTAGTGATGATGGTGATGGTAATGACCCTTCAAATAGTAAGTATGGATGTACTGATCCAAAATCGGTAAATTATAATCCCGATGCAAAAGAAGATGACGGTAGTTGCCTTTATCCTGAACAAAAAGTAGTACCTTGGGTACTTGAGTTTACTTCTACTTGCTGTCCTCCTTGTGGTGAATGGGGACATGAAACAATGGCAAGTTTAACAAATACTTTTGGAAATAAAATTGTTCCAATTGCTGTACATACAAATTTAAATTCATGCACCGACCCAATGTTTATTGGAGAATTAGCTAATAGTTTTAGGAATAATTTCCCTTATTCAGGAATTCCTTCTTTTTTTATTGCTAATACAAAGGATAAATCTGAAGAAACTATTAATAATTATCTTGATCTTAATCCTCTTGCAAGTTGCGTTTTTACTGCTGTGAGGAGTGGAGATAAATATACAATAAAAGCACTTACACAATTTTATGATAATCCAAATGGTGATTTTTATTATGGTGATTTTTATATAAATGCTTTTGTTACAGAAAATAGGATTGATGGTTCAGAATCATCAGGTTCATATAATCAAGCAGGAAATGATGATGATGAATATTACCATGTACATGTGTTAAGAACAGGAGCAAGAACGGACAATATGTGCGGTTATAAAATTGCAGGAGGAATTGTCCCTGATGATACTTCCGTTATTAATAATATGACAATTCAATTGAATTCTAATTGGAATAAAAGTCATTTAGATGTTGTTTGTGTAATCTTTTTCAGACAAACGGGTGGTACTAAATTTAAGTTTGTAAATGCAAATCATAAGAACTAAGTGAAAGCTTTTTTATGTCATAAATATGCTAATATCAATAACTGTTGATTTGCTTATTCATTAACTCATTTTCCCATTCACTCTATTTTCTATCTTTATGCAAAAGAAAATTGCGTTTAAAACTCTTGGTTGTCGTTTAAATCAGTACGAAACAGATGCTATTGCTTCTGAATTTGATGAAAATAATTATCAAATTGTTGATTTTAATGATGACGCTGATGTTTATGTTGTAAATACCTGTACTGTTACAAATCAGGGTGATAAACGTTCACGGACTTTTATTAATCAAATAACAAAAAATAAAAAAAATGCAGTTGTAATTGTTACGGGTTGTATGGTAAATAATTACTCGGAAAAGCTGGAGAGTAAATTAAACAATGTAACATATTTTGTTGATAATGAAAGAAAGACTTCCATTTTTCCAATTGTGGATTCTCACTTTAAAGGCGAAGTGATAGATATTGATAATCTTAAAAATGACAAGTTTGGATTTAATCCTGCAAAAAGAACTTTTCATACTCGCTCATTTATAAAAATTCAGGATGGTTGTAATCAATTTTGTACTTATTGCATAGTTCCCACAGTAAGAGGTAGAGCGATAAGTCGTCCTTTTCCCGAAGTTATAAAAAATATTAAAAAAGTATTGGAATTTGGATATAAAGAAATTGTACTTACAGGAGTAAATATTTCTACTTACGAATATAATGCTTTAAGTTTTGAAAATTTGATTGAAAAAATATTGAATATTCCAGGAGATTTTAGATTGAGAATTTCTTCAATTGAACCGGATAATTTTTCAGATAGTTTTTATTCATTATTTAAAAATCCAAAACTAACACCTCATTTACATCTTTGTTTACAAAGTGGTTCGGATAATATTCTTAAAAAAATGAGAAGGATGAATTCTTTAAAGTCCTTTGTGGAAATTACTGATAAAATAAGAAAAGTTGTTCCGGATTTTAATTTCACAACAGATATTATCGTTGGTTTTCCGGGAGAAACGGAAGAAGATTTTCAAAAAACTATTGAAGCAATTGAAAAAATAGGTTTTGGGCATATTCATACTTTTAAATATTCCATTAGAGAAGGTACTCGAGCCGCGAAAATGCAAGGGCAGATTGATGGAAGAATTAAGTCTGAAAGAAGTGAAATAATAAGAAAAATTAGTGATGAACAAAAAGAGAACTATAGAAAATCAATGATAGGGAAAACACAGGATGTTTTGATTGAGAAAATTGATGACAAAGGTTTTACTCATGGATATGGTGAGCACTATATTCCTGTTGTGTTTGAAGCTGGTGATTCAAGGGAGAACGAATTTGTAAAAGTGAAAATTTCAGATATTTGTATGGATGGGGATTTAATTTTAAAAGGAATAAAATTGTAATTATTTTTTTTACCCCCCCTTAAACAGAAATTATTTTACTTGATTTAAAAAATTCGTTTCTCTCGTAAGGACAATGCTTGCAATCCTCTGTGCAATTTTTACAAACATCATCAGCGTTTTGAAATGAATAATAAATACTTGATACAATCCAAGCAACAAGTATGGCAAAGGCGATTAGTAATAAAAGAAGTTTCATGGTTTTATTATTTGGTTAACTTTCAACTACTAATATACGATGTAGGAATAAGTATTTGCAAATTTTTTTAAAATATTGGTGAGGGAAGAAATTTTGTGATGCTTGATTAAACAAAAACGATTTATGTATTTTTGCCGTTTTAAAAAAAGTCTTTAAATTTGGATAAATGGCAGAATACAATTTTAGTGAAATAGAATCCTTTTGGCAAAAGTATTGGGAAAAGAAGCAAAGCAACAAAGTAGAAGTTGATGAGAAAAAACCAAAGTTTTATGTTTTAGATATGTTTCCATATCCTTCAGGTGCGGGATTGCATGTAGGTCATCCTTTGGGATATATTGCCTCGGATATTTTTTCACGCTTTAAAAAACTAAAAGGTTTTAACGTACTTCATCCAATGGGTTTTGATGCTTTTGGACTTCCTGCCGAACAGTACGCAATACAAACAGGACAGCATCCTGATGTTACAACAACTAACAATATTAAAAGATATAAAGAGCAATTGCATAAAATTGGATTTGCTTATGATTGGGATAGGGAAGTAAGAACTTGTGATTCTGATTATTACAAATGGACACAATGGGTTTTTATAAAGTTGTTTAATCATTACTACGATAATAAAAGTCAAAAAGCAGAACCTATTGAAAATTTAATTCGGGAATTTGAAATAAATGGTAGCTTAAATGTGAATGCTACATCGACAAAAGAATTGCATTTTTCCGCTTCGGAATGGAAAGCAATGGATGAAGGAAAACAGAGAAATGTTTTAATGAATTACCGCCTTGCATTTCAGGATGAAACAACAGTAAATTGGTGTCCTGAATTAGGAACCGTACTTGCAAATGATGAGGTTAAAGACGGTTATTCTGTTAGAGGCGGATGTATGGTGGAGCAAAAACCTATGAAACAATGGTTGTTGAGAGTTTCTGCATATTCCGAAAGATTATTGCAAGGCTTGGATAAAATTGATTGGTCGGACTCTTTAATAGAAATGCAGAAATATTGGATTGGTAAATCAGTAGGTGCTGAAATAAATTTTGAAATATCAAATTCAAATAAAAAAATTCGTGTTTTTACAACCCGTTCCGATACTCTTTTTGGCTCAACTTTTATGGTGCTTGCTCCTGAGCATCCAATTGTAAAAGAAATTACTACAAGTGAATATGAAAATGAAGTAAACAGCTATATTGAGATAACAAGCAAGCGTACAGAAAGAGAAAGGCTTGCAGACATAAAAAAAATTACAGGACAATTTACAGGTGCTTATGCTATTCATCCATTTACGAAAAATAAAATGCAAATCTGGATTGCCGATTATGTGCTTTTTCAATATGGGACAGGGGCTGTAATGAGTGTGCCTGCTCACGATAGCCGTGATTATGCTTTTGCAAAACATTTTAAAATCCCTATTGTTGAAGTCGTTTCTGGTGGTGATATTTCTAAAGAATCCTATGATGCCAAAGAAGGGAAATTAATAAATTCGGATTTTCTTAATGGCTTGGAAGTAAGTGAAGCTATTAAATTGATGAATTCAAAAATTGAAGAAAAAGGAATTGGCGTAAGCAAAGTTAATTACAAAATGAGAGATGCGATTTTTAGTCGTCAACGATATTGGGGCGAACCCTTTCCTGTTTATTACAAAAATGATATTCCTTATGTTCTTAATGAAAAAGAACTACCTCTTGAACTTCCGGAAGTTGATAAGTTTTTGCCAACGGAAGAAGGAGAACCTCCATTAGCAAGAGCTAAAAATTGGAAAACAAAAGAAGGATACAGCTATGAGTATGATACAATGCCTGGTTTTGCCGGTTCAAGCGGATATTATTTAAGGTACATGGATCCCAAAAATAACAGTGAGTATTTTTCGAAAGAATCAAATAAATACTGGCAGGATGTTGACCTTTATATTGGAGGCACAGAGCATGCAACAGGACATCTGATATATTCAAGATTTTGGAATAAATTTCTTTTTGATATTGGAAAAAGCTGTAAAGATGAACCTTTTAAAAAGCTCGTTAATCAGGGAATGATTCAAGGTCGCTCAAGTTTTGTGTATAGAATTAATAACGAAAAATATGCTGAATATCTTTTGTGGGAAAAGATAAAGGATAATAAATTAGGAATAAAATTCCTGAAAAATTACAAGGATGGACATAGACGATTTGATTTTTATTCGCAAAAACAAAAATTGGTTTTAGAAATAAAATGTTATAAAAATTTAGAAAAGTTGGAATCTGATTATTCAGATTATTTTAATAAAACCAATCAAAAATATTTGTTGATTCCAATTGTAAAAATATTTGACAATATTGATGAAGTTATTGATAAAATCATTCAATTGATAGAAGGAAATGAAGTATCATCCTTTCTTGAAGAAGATAGCGTTGATTTAAAAACAAAATTTGTTTCCAAGAATGTTAAAGGAAGAAAAGAATTTTCAACTCCTTTGAATGTTGATGTAAATATTGTTGAAAATGATATTCTGGATTTACAAGCATTTAAAAAATGGAGACCTGAATTTAAAAATGCAGAATTTATTCTTGAAGAAGGCAAATATTATTGTGGAGATGCAGTTGAAAAAATGTCAAAATCATTGCATAATGTCGTAAATCCTGATGATGTTATTGAAAAATACGGAGCTGATACTTTTAGAATGTATGAAATGTTTCTCGGTCCAATTGAACAGCATAAACCTTGGAATACCGATGGTATTGAGGGTGTATCAAAGTTTTTAAGAAAATTCTGGAATTTATATTTTAATAAAAATAATGAGTTTTATTTGTCGGATGACAAAGCAACAGAAGGGGAGTTAAAGATTTTACATAAAACGATTAAAAAAATTCATGAGGATATTGAGAAATTATCATTTAATACCTGTGTGAGTGAATTTATGATTGCAACAAATGAACTTCTTAAGCTTAATTGTAATAAAAAATCTATTTTACAACCCTTAAATATTTTATTAGCACCTTTTGCACCTCATATTTCTGAAGAACTTTGGAAACTTTCGGGTAATGAAAAAAGCATTGCAACTACCTCTTTTCCAGAATATAATGAAAAATATATTAGAGAAGATAGTTATGATTATCCTATTTCAATTAATGGAAAACTAAGAGCAAAACATAGTTTTTCTATAGATTGCTCAAAAGACTTTGTGGAAGATGAGGTACTTAAATTGGAAACTGTAAAAAAATGGACAGATGGTAAAACTGTAAGGAAAATTATATTTGTTCCAAAAAGAATTATTAATATTGTGGTAAATTAGTTTTTAGCATAACTTGTATAGTTTGATAATATTTTCATACTTTTATAATCAAATTTATAATTGCTTTAAATTGAATTATTAAAGAAAAATAAAAAGAATAGGCATGAAAGATACACCGATAAATTATAAAATAGTAAAAACAAAAATAGAAGAAAGTGGACTTGAAAATGTTGGAAAAGCTTCTATTCGTGAATTATTAAAGATTGTTAATCAGATTGAAGAAGAAACAGGAGATAAGTTTGTAAGGATGGAAATGGGTATTCCCGGCTTAGAGGCAGTAAAAATTGGTGTTGATGCTGAGATAGAAGCACTTAAAAGAGGAGTTGCTTCAAAATATGTTAATATAGAAGGTATTCCCGAGTTAAAAACCGAAGTGCAACTTTTTATAAAAAACTTTTTAAATATTGATGTTAATAAAAATGGTTGCGTACCATCAGTTGGTTCAACATCAGGGAGCTTTTCAGTATTTATGACTTTGAGTAAATTAAATAAAAAGCCTTATAAACATTTATTTATAGACCCCGGTTTTCCTGTTCACAAGCAACAATTAAAATCATTAAATCTGGATTTTGAAAGTTTTGATGTTTATAATTATCGTGGTGATAAACTTAAAGACAAATTAGAATCGTATTTATCAAAAGGTGAGATTTCTTCTATTTTATATTCTAATCCAAATAATCCATCTTGGATTTGCTTTACTGATAAAGAATTAAAAATTATTGGCGAATTAGCAAACAAATACAATGTTGTTGTAATAGAAGACCTTGCATATTTTGGTATGGATTTTAGAAAAGATTATTCAATACCGGGTGAACCACCTTATCAACCTACAGTTGCTAATTATACTGATAATTATATTTTATTGATATCAACTTCAAAAGCATTTAGTTATGCCGGTCAGCGTTTAGGAATTGTTATTGTTTCCGATAAAATTTTTAATACAGTTTCTCCGGAATTAAAACGAAATTTTAATTCTGATATTTTTGGACAAGCATTAATTTATGGTTCTTTATATGCAATAAATGCAGGTACTGCTCATTCTGCACAGTATGCAATTACTGCTATTTTAAAAGCCGTTAATAATAAAGAAATTAATTACAGAGAAAGTGTTCTTGAATATGCAGAAAGAGCTAAAGTTATGAAAAAACTTTTTCTCTCAAATGGTTTTAATCTTGTTTATGATAAAGATGAAGATGCACCAATTGCTGATGGATTTTATTTTACATTTTCATATCCGGGATTTTCTGGAGAAAAACTACTTGAAGAATTATTGTATTATGGCATTAGTGGAATATCACTTGCAATTACCGGAAGTGAAAGAACAGAAGGATTAAGAGCATGTGTTTCTTTAGTTAGTAGAAGTCAATTTCCTGACCTTAAAAATCGTTTGGAAAAATTTAAAGAACATCATCCGATAAAATAATTGTTTCTTTTTTTACAAATAGTTTCTGCTTTTGCAAGTAGAAGTCCTTTAGTATAACTCACAATAAGTTGACTTTATTTTTTCAAATATGGCTCAGCTTTTTATTAAAAAAAAATGATACTTTTGCAGGATATTTTTTTATTAATAATATAAACATAGATTTATGATATCCGAACCGCACAAGATTAAAACAATCAGGAAAGTTGTTTTTACAACTTTAAAAGATAGAACAGTGTTTTTGAAAAATGCAAATTTCAATACATTTAATATTAATTCTAAAAACGTTACATTTGATATGACAAGTCAGGGTACTAGTGCCATGAGTCAAAATCAACTTTCAGGATTATTTATTGGTGATGAAACCTATGCAGGAAGCCGTAATTTTGAGTTTTTGTTAAAAACAGTAAAAGATATTTTTGGATTTGAATATGTTTGTCCTACCCATAATTTAAAAGGCTCACACAAATTGATTACATCAACAATGCTTTCTAAAGATGATGTTATTTATTCAAATTCAAAGCTTATCGAATTATTTTCAGAAGACAAATCAGCTTCTGTTGAGCTTTTAATAGAAAATGAGAATGACCCGAATTTTTCGGGTAACATTAATACTTCCGAATTGGAAAATAAACTTTCGGGCAAAACAAATGTTCCTTATGTTTATATTGAACTTTACAAAAGTGGATACAAAGCTGTTTCCTTATCAAATATTGAGGAGGTACATAAAATTTGTGTTGCTAAAAAAGTTCCATTGATAGTTAATTTTTCAAGAATTGTTGAGAATGCAAATTATATTCGTGAAAATTCTACAGAATACAAAAATTTGAAACTTGCAGAAATTATTAAAAAAATATCTGCTTTTACTGATGTTTGTGTACTTGATGCAGCTCAGGATCCTCGCTGTAATACAGGTGGACTTATAGCTACAGGAATATATGATTTATATGAAAAATATATGAACGAGGTTGTAGTTTTTGAAGGTCTGCATACTTATGGCGGAATGGCAGGTAGAACTATGGAAGTTTTTTCTCGTGGAATTAATGAAATGATTTATGAAAATCAGGCTAAGTGGATTTCTCAACAGATAAAAGATTTTGCTTCACTGTTAAAAGGAATTCCTTATCATCTTGGTAGTGATGGAATATATATAAAAGCTGATGAATTTTTTCCTCAGATTAAAGAAAATCAAGCTGAAACACTTGCAGCATTATTATATTTGAAATCAGGTGTAAGAATTTTCCTTGATGAAAGGCTTACTGATAGCAACATAATTCCTTTACAAATTCCCCGACTTTCATTTAACAACGATCAGTTAACACAAATTTCTGAAGTGTTAAATGATATTTATGCAAATAAAGATAATGTACAAGGACTTAAAATATTAAATAATCCTGATTGGAATGACGAAGCTCAATTTGATTGGAATATTCCGGATATTGAAGAATATAACTTTGATTGCGAACCTCATGTAATTACAACAATAGAATACGTTGGTGTTGACACAATTGAAGAACGTAAAAAAATAATTAAAGAAGTTGGATATAATACATTCCTTCTTCCTTCAAAAGATATTACAATTGACTTTTTAACTGATTCAGGAACAACAGCACAAAGTGTTGAACAATGGTCAAAATATAATGAAGGTGGTGAAACTCAAGCTTCAAGCAAAGATTCTTTTGATTTTGTAGAAACTCTTCAAGATGTAACAGGCTATAAATATATTATTCCAACACATCAGGGGAGAGCTGCTGAACACATAATGTCTCAATGTTTGATAAAAGATGGTTATGTTCCGGGTAACATGTATTTTACAACTACAAAGTTGCATCAGGAAATGGCTGGTGGTACTTTTGTTGACGTAATTTGTGATGAAGCTCATGATCCTCAATCCACTTTTATTTGGAAAGGAAATATTGATCTTAAAAAAGTTCAGGCAATTATTGATGAGCATGGTGAAGGATGTATCCCTTATATCAGTTTTGAATTTAGTGTAAATCTTGCTGGTGGTCAGCCTATTTCAATGGATAATGCAAAAGAAGTTTACGCCTTTTGTAAATTACACAAGATTCCACAAATGTTTGATGCAACACGTGCCGTTGAAAATGCATACATGATTAAGAAAAAAGATGAAAGATATAAAGATGTATCTATCAAAGAAATTCTTCGTGAGTTGTTTAGTTATGGTGATGGCTGTACAGTTTCAAGTAAAAAAGATTATCTTGTAAATATTGGTGGTTATCTTGCGATTAGAGATGATGAAGAGTTTTACAAGAAAGCACTTAACATGCTTAGGATTTATGAAGGTTCTGTAACTAACGGTGGAATTTCTGCTGCGGATATGGCGGTTCATGCACAAGGAACTAAAGAAATGGTTCAGTATGAATACATAAGAGCTAGGGTTGAACAAACTCAATATCTTGGAGAAAAATTACTTGATGCAGGTATTCCTATCGTTGAGCCTGCCGGAACTCATGCTATTTTCTTAGATGCAAAAAGATTTTTACCACATATTGATCAGGATGCATACCCTGCACAAGCACTTGCTTCGGCATTGTTTGTTGAGTCAGGAGTAAGAGCTATGGAACGTGGAAATGTGTCAAGCGGAAGAAAGAAAAACGGTGAAAATTACAGACCGAAACTTGAATTGGTTCGTCTAACAATTCCTCGTAGAGCTTATACTAATTCTCACATGGATATGGTAGCAGAAAGCATTATTGCTCTTTACAAAAAGAGAGATTCAATAAAAGGTTTGAAGTTCGTTTATGAACCTGCAAATTTGAGATTTTTTCAAGGAAGATTTGAGGAGATATAGTTTAGACGTATTAAATTTTGCAGACTTTTCTTAAAGACACTATATAGTGGCACTAAGAAAACTTTGTATTACTTATTATACTTGGGCTTTGAATTAATAATGGATGTGAATGTAAAAGTCATTCAATTGTCATTAATAGTCATTTAGCCAAGTTGTCATTGGGTTTTGTAACTTAATGACAATTTAATGACTACTTTATGACATTAGATTCAAGCGACAAAATACACATAATATTCTAACAGTCAAAAACATACGTTTTTCTTATAGACACTATATAGGAGCAACTTACCCATAAAGTATGTTGCTTTTATTATATCTGAAATAGAAACGATTTATATCGGTAAGTTTGATGTTTAATTGCTATAAATTCTTTTATTTGAAATTGAAAACTTAACTTTGTGTTTTAAATTTATTATGGATAAGATTCAATTAAAGATATTAGGTATTTCGTCAGGGAATGTAGCTTCTTCCTATACTTTAATAATGGAAGAATTAGGTGGCGAAAGAAAGTTGCCTATTGTAATAGGTGTACTTGAAGCTCAGGCAATAGCGATTAAGCTTGAAAATATTAAGCCAATACGTCCTATGACTCATGATCTTTTTAAAACATTTGCAAAGAGTTTTAAAGTAAGAATAAAGGAAGTTTTTATTTATAAACTCCATGAAGGTATTTTTTATTCATATATTATAGCATCAGCTGGAGATGAAATTTTAAAAATCGACTCAAGAACTTCAGATGCAATTGCACTTGCAATACGTTTTAATTGTCCTATTTATACAAATGAAGAAATATTATCAGAAGCAGGTATTGCTTTAAAATCTTTTCAAATGAAAAATATGGAAAATCCAAAAGAGGAAACTGTTGAGGATGAAAAATCTCCGGAAGGTGGAGGTAATGAGGATGTTGCTATTGACGATTTAAGTACTTACTCAATAAATGAATTAACGGATATGCTTGATAAAGCAATAGCTGAAGAAGATTATATTTTTGCTGCAAAAATTAGAGATGCAATTAAAATTAAGGAAAGTAAATGAAAAAAACAATTCTGTTTGCTAATATTTCTTTCCTTATTTTTTTGTTATTTTTCACAATACATACAAATAAAGTATATGGCAAAGAATCATCAAATATTGAAGGTGAATGGCATATTTACTCCTCCGAAATAGGAACCATTGATAAAAATGAAAACGAAATTAATGTTCATTATTTTACTTTTAATAAAGACAATACTTATTTATATAAAAATAAAAGTACAAAAAAATCATACAAAGGGGAATGGTCGTTCTCAGATAAAAATATTTTTTCATTAAAAAGACAAGGACAGAAAAACCTAAAGGAATTTGAGGTAATAAAATTAACAGATTCGGAATTTGTTATTAAAGATGGAGAAAAAGTTTTTTTATTTGTTACAAATGAAAAAACAACCGGTGGAATAGGGAACTTCAGAGGAATTATCGGCATTTTTGTTTTAATTTTTATTGCCTTTTTGATAAGTGATAATAAAAAGAAGATTAATTGGAGAATTCCAGCAGTTGGGATTTTAATGCAACTTACATTTGCTATTGGTGTTTTAAAAATTGCTTTTATCCGAAATGCTTTTGATGGTGTTTCTTCATTTTTTGTTCAACTTCTTGCTTTTACTCGCGAAGGCTCCTTATTTCTTTTTGGAAGTTTAATTGAAAATACCGAATCATTCGGGTATATTTTTGCTTTTCAGGTTTTACCAACTGTAATTTTCTTTTCTGCCTTAACTTCAGTACTTTATTATTATGGAATTTTACAAAAAGTTGTTTGGGTTTTTGCATGGGTAATGAGGAAGGCAATGCATTTGTCAGGTGCTGAAAGTCTTTCTGCTGCTGCAAATATTTTTATCGGACAAACAGAAGCCCCTTTGGTTATAAAACCATATTTGCCAACTATGACAAAATCGGAGATAATGGCTTTGATGACAGGAGGGATGGCTACTATTGCAGGAGGTGTACTTGCTGCTTACATTGGTTTTTTAGGTGGAGCTGACCCTGAGCAACAAAAATTATTTGCTACTCATTTATTAACAGCATCAATTATGAATGCTCCTGCTGCCTTGTTTATTGCAAAAATTATTCTTCCTGAAACTAAAGAAATAAGGAAAGACCTAAGTGTTTCAAAAGAAGTGGTTGGAACAAATGTACTTGATTCACTTGCCAAAGGAACTACTGACGGTTTGCGTTTAGCTGTTAATGTGGGAGCTATGTTACTGGTTTTTACTGCTATGATGGCTCTTATGAATTATATAGTTTTTCATTGGATTGGAAATCCTACAGGTTTAAATGATTACATAAATGAAGTAAGTGGTGGACAGTATGAAGGTTTTAATATGCAATTTATTCTCGGGATGATATTCGCTCCAATTGCTTGGCTAATCGGTATTCCTTCAAATGACATTGTTATGGTTGGTCAGTTATTAGGTGAAAAAACTATTTTAAATGAATTTTATGCTTACACTTCTTTAGGCGGATTAAGAGATTCATTTTTACTAACAAATCCAAGGTCAGTAATAATTACAACTTATGCTTTGTGTGGCTTTGCAAATTTTGCTTCTATAGGTATTCAAATTGGTGGGATAAGTGCATTAGCACCAAACCAAAGAACAGTTTTGTCAAAACTAGGATTAAAAGCACTTATAGGTGGTACAATTGCTTCTTTGCTTACAGCAAGTATTGCAGGAATGATAATTGGTTTTTAACTTACCTTTAAAATAATAATTTATTTTAGGAAAAAACTAAACAATTTGTTATCAAATAAATAATTATTATATTTGCAAATATATTAAAGATATATTCAATTTTATTAGTGCATGAATCGAGTAAAACTACAGAGATTTACACTCATATTACTAGCAAAGGACTTGGCGGCATCGTTAATCCATTGGATGATATGGAATTATAGGTTTTTGAGTATATCAACATATAATGGAAATAAACGGAAGTTCTGTTTATATTAATGTTATAGCCAATTGCGGACAACAAAATAAAAAAGTGAAATTAACAAAAGAGCAATATGACATAATCAATTCGACTGGCAACATTAAAATAAATGCTGTTGCTGGTTCTGGAAAGACTACGACTGTAATTGAATACGCAAAAGCTCGACCACAAAACAGTAAAATTCTTTATCTTGCTTTTAACAAGTCGGTCAAATTAGAAGCCGTTAAAAAATTCCAAGAAAAAGGAGTTTCAAATGTAAAAGTTGAAACGGCTCATTCACTTGCTTACAAAAACATTGTTTTCAAATACAATTATAAAGTCAGACACCAAGGTTTTAAAACTTATGAAGTTGCTGAACTTTTAAAGCTTCAAGGAAATGGAGAAAAGCACGCTGAATATATTATTGCAAACCATATAAACAAATTCATTGCTTATTTCTGTAATAGTAACAAAGCAAAAATTCAAGACTTAAATTATCTTGATATTGTTTCTGATAGTAAAGCAAAAACATTCGTAACTACATTTTACGATTATATTGAGGGACAAACTCGACTTTTATTAAGTAAAATGGACAAAGGAGAAATTGAAATCACTCACGATTTTTATCTCAAGAAATTTCAGCTTTCTAATCCAAAACTAAATTTTGATTACATTCTTTTTGATGAAGGTCAAGATGCTTCTCCTGCAATGCTTGATGTTTTTCTAAAACAAGAAGCTAATAAAGTAATTGTTGGCGATACACA
>JAYEOP010000155.1 GCA_034723125.1 Bacteroidota bacterium
CTGTAAATACAAATTTACATTATTTATATGTTCTTTTCTAATAATACCAATTTACTTTTTCAACTTTTTTAAAATCAATGATTATTCCTTTATTTACTAATAATTTTTCATTGTAAATTTTGTCAAAAATTGAATTTTCTGTAATTGTTGCAAGTGCTACACAAATGCCAAAGGATAAAAGATTAAATAAAAAACTTCCTACAAGTAAAAATATTGAATAAGCATTAATTTCAATTATATTTATTGGAATAAAGATTATTATTAGAGTGCCAATTATTTGCAAAATAGCACAAACAAAAAATACCCATGCTAATATTTTTAAAATTAACGAAAATAAAATTATTTGTTAAATTTTTCAAGGTTATTGATGAGGCTGTAGTTGATAATAATTAAGACAAGTCAACCTCTTCAATATTATTTAATAAATCATCTTTAAGATGCACTAAATTCAGAGTCGGCAACACAATTGGATTAATTCCTGACAAAGTCGTTAATGTAGAAATGTACGCTCTGATATAAGGAAAAAGAATCGCAGGAGCATTCTGATATAAAAAATTTTTTATATTAGAATCATCTAAATTTGTATATTTAAAATATCCAATAAATTCTACGTCAATATTTAGATTGTTGGATGTATCATTTATTTTAACACCTAAGATTAAATTAAACTTATTATTAGTTTTATCTAATTTACCTGTAGGTTTGAAATTAATATTTAAATCAAGAAAATCAAGATTATGATTTAACTCAAACAATGATTTTGTAACAATAAAACTGTCGAACTGAAAATCTGATTTTTTCATATTAAGCTGCAAATACATAATTAATTTTACCTGCAAAGATTGGATTAACCTCAATGTTGCTTTGCTGGTATATAGGTGTAGAATTATATTCTAATAACCATCCTGTAAATTCGAATTCAGAATTATTAATAGTTATTAAAGAATCATTTGATACAAAAATTATTTCTTCTTCAGGAAATAATTTTTGAAAATTCTCTTCTAAATCAATTTCTAAATTGATGTAATCTTTATTTGATTCAAAAATTGTTAAAGGAGTAATTTCTACAATATGAGTAGATATACTTCTTCTGAATTCGTATTTGATAAATATATTATCAATTGATTGATAAATCTTTTTAAGTTCTTCTTTTATGTAAATCTTTGATTTCATTTTAAATCAATTTATTAATATTTGAAATTATTTTTTTGCTTTTTTTCAATACTTCTATGCTTATCTCTGAGCTAACTTCTTTGTTATCATAGTCAGCTTCCTGCCTAGATGCTTTTAATTCACGAATTTGATTGCGTAAATATCTTTTTTTATATTTATCGTTTGTCATTCTTCCATACATTGTAACAAACTTATTAATTAAATATGTATGTGAAGAGCCTTTATGTTGCTGAGTTTCTTCATGAAAATCTTCATAACTAATTTCTGATTTGTAAATATATAGATATTTGATTTTTTGAAATACTGCATAATAAGAACAATGCACAGAAGGTGCAAACAATTTATTACTAATTAACAAATTAGCGCCTTTAATATTACATTTTGATTTATTGTTTAAATAATTCATATTAATAGTTGCAATTTGAATAATATACTAATTTTTTAACGAAGCAAATATACAATTATATTGCAATAATCAAATATTGTTGGTAAAAACGATTAAATTTATTGATGCTTGTAAAAAATACTAAAAAAGAAATAGTAATTGAACCTAAAATTATCAATCATAATTTTTCTCAAAAAAAATTCGTCAATATTATTATTTATTTTTTAATCTTCGTAATTATTTAATATCTAATAATTTTGTGAAAAAAGTTCAATTATTAAATAGTTTTGTAAGTTTCTTTTATCCGAAACTTTGTGCTGCTTGTAAAGTAGTTTTAAACAAAAATGAAGAAAATATTTGTTTGAATTGCCTTGCCACTTTACCGAAAACAAATTTTCACCTTTTGCCTGATAATCCAATTAAAAAAATATTTTGGGGAAGAATACCTATTGAATCAGCAACATCATTTTTGTATTTTGTTAAGCAAAGTAGGGTTCAGGAATTATTGCACAATTTGAAATACAGAGGACAAAAACAAATTGGCTCGCAATTAGGTTATCTTTTTGGGAATGACCTTAAGCAAATTAATTTTTTTAAAACTGTTGATTTTATTATTCCCGTTCCTTTACATCCTCGAAAGCTTAAAAAACGGGGGTACAACCAAAGTGAATATATTGCTTACGGTCTATCACAATCTTTGGGAATAAAATTATCAACTGATAATTTAATAAGAGATCAATTTTCGAGCACACAAACAAAAAAAAGTAAATATCTGCGTTGGGAAAATGTTAAAAATATTTTTCAAGTAATTGATACAAAGCTTTTTGAAAACAAACATATACTTTTAATTGATGATGTAATAACAACAGGTTCTACAATAGAAGCATGCTTTCTTGCGTTAAACAAATGTGAAAATATAAAATTTAGTGTTGCAACTATTGCTTATTCTTCTGTGTAATAAAAATAGTAATTTTGATTTCTAATAAATTCTCTTTATTTTACAAATATCAACAGTTTTTAATGAAAAAAAAATCCTCGCTCAGAATAGTAAAACTTTTAACCTTATCCATATTATTATTATTTTTGTTTTTTTCCTGCCGTAAAGAAAATTTCATTGAAGACCCTTCAGCAAAATTAAAATTCAGTACTGATACTGTTCTTTTTGACACTGTATTTTTAACTTATGGCTCAGTAACAAAAAAATTTATGGTTTACAATGATCATAAAAAAAGTATAAAAATCGAAGATATAAGACTTGGACGTGGAGAAAATTCTCCTTACAGAATAAATATTGACGGAGAGCCTACAACAAAAATTACCGATTACACATTGCTTCCTAATGATAGCATCTATATTTTTGTTGACGTAACAATTAATCCTGATGACCCTGACCTTCTTTTTATTGAAAAAGATTCAATTACTTTTTTGACCAATGGAAATATGCAGGATATAAAACTTGTTGCATGGGGACAAGATGCTCATTTTTTTAGAGATTCAATGCTTACAGGAAATATTGTTTGGGAAAATGATAAGCCCTATGTTATTTCAAATCATATTGGAGTTGATGAAAATTCTGTGTTAAATATTAAAGAGGGAGTTGAAATTTATTCGGATACACGCTCGGCAATTTTTGTTTGGGGAACTTTAAATGTTGAAGGAAGCATTGACGAGCCTGTTTTATTTAGAGGCTTACGATTGGATGAATATTATGATGATATTCCGGGACAATGGTATGGTATTTATTTTATTCGAGAAAGCAAAGATAATTACATAAAAAATGCAAGTATCCGAAATGCAACAGTTGGGGTAAGAGTTGATTCCATGTCGATAAATTCAAATCCGAATCTTGTTCTTGAAAATGTAAGAATAGAAAATATGAGTTCCGTTGGAATACTTGGTTATTCAGCTCATATTATTGGCTATAACTGTTTGGTTGACAATTGTTGTCAATATTTGGTTTATGGAGATTACGGTGGAAAGTATGAATTCTATCACTCCACTTTCGCTCATAGCTCTTGTGTTTGCCTGAGTCAAACTGAAGCCTTGGCATTTTATAATACTGACAATAAGGAACTAAAAAACGAC
Source organism: Bacteroidota bacterium (assembly GCA_034723125.1). NCBI lineage: Bacteria > Pseudomonadati > Bacteroidota > Bacteroidota bacterium. The sequence goes on from JAYEOP010000155.1 coordinate 3,644, forward strand.
CTTGATCTTACTATTGTTAACTCAATAATCTGGGGGAGCAAAGAGGATGAAATTGATATGCAAACTACGGGTCAAGGAAATTTCAATGTTTTTATTGACCATACATTGATAAAAACCGATCAAAGTGATTTGAATATTAATGATAATATTTTAAATCAATCACCAAAATTTGTAAATGAGTGTAATTATAAATATTCATTAGATACTTTGTCAAATGCTAAAGATAAAGGAGCTCCACTAACATCTCTTCCTTTAGAAGTTTCAACTGATATTACAGGGAAATCTCGAAATGACGGTAATCCTGACCTTGGTGCATTTGAACGATAAATTGAATTGGAATTAATATTTTTGTTAAATTAAATTATAGTTTATTATGAAAAAAAAATTTGTATTTGTATTCGCATTTGCTTTGATATTATTGATGTCTTGCAATAATAATGAAGCAGTAAAATTATCTGATTTTGAAAAAACAACAATTTCTCATCGAAAAGTTTTGTTAAAAGAATTGGGACCTAAGTTTCTTGAGAATTTGAATAAAACACTCTACAAGGCTGCGTTGAAAGGTGAAATCACTGCTTACAAAAATGATAGCCTTACGGAAAGTAGCAAATTCACATTAGAAGAATTAGAAAAATTAGGTGGTTATGAAGAGGTAATCCAATATGCTCCAGACCCTGAATATCCCAATTATCTTATAGATTCTGTTATTTTTAATGATTTTCGCCTTTCAGATATTACCGGTCATGAAGTTTCGGAAATATGGGCTTATGATTCTGAAAAAAATATTTATTATGGTGAAATAAATGCTTTTGCACTTAGATTTGTTTTAACAGCAGCAGGAATTGAGTTGAATGATCAGGCATTATTTTTTGTTGATTTCGATGATCTTTTTGATATTTTTTCTAAAGAAGATGTTGAAAAAATTAAGCAAATTATTAGCAGAAGTCTTCCTAAAAAAGTTTCGGATTATTAGTGTGTAATACTAATTGGGTGATGAGGATAAACTTTAACGTAAGATTCTTTTACCATTTCAATAAGTTTATTTTTTAATAAATCAATATTGACATTTTTTATTGCAGAAATGAATATGCAAGGTGTATTGTCTTTGGCGATATAGCTTTTGTTAAGCAAATTAATTTTCTTTTGGATGTTTGCATTTTTATAATCTTCAACATCTAAAAAATCTTTAGAAAGTTTATCAACTTTATTAAAAATAACTAAAATAGGTTTGTCTAAAGCATTTAATTCTGAAAGAGTATTATTTACCGTTTTTAATTGGTTCTCATAGTCTGAGTGAGAAAGGTCAACAACATGAAGTAAAATATCTGCCTCTCGGGTTTCATCAAGAGTTGATTTAAAGCTTTCAACAAGACGGTGTGGTAGTTTCCGAATAAATCCTACAGTATCTGAAAGTAAAAAAGTAACATTTTTAATTACCACATTTCTAACTGTGGTGTCAAGTGTTGCAAAAAGTTTGTTTTCTGCAAAAACATCAGCTTTACTAAGAATATTCATTATTGTAGATTTTCCTGCATTGGTATAACCTACTATGGATACTCTTATTTTTTGCCCTCTACTTTTTCTTCTAACAGCATTTTGTTTGTCTATTTTTTGTAATTTTTTCTTTAATAAAGTTATTTTATTTCTGACAATTCTTCTGTCTGTTTCAATTTCCCTTTCACCCGGTCCTCTTAATCCAATTCCTCCTTTTTGTCGCTCAAGGTGTGTCCACATATGTGCAAGGCGGGGCATTAAATATTGATATTGAGCAAGTTCAACCTGCGTTCTTGCTTGAGCGGTTTTAGCTCTGTTGGCAAAAATATCAAGAATTAGATTTGTTCTGTCAAGAATTTTGCAGGATAATGCTTTTTCTATATTTTTTAATTGCGTAGGACTTAGTTCGTCTTCGAATACAACAATATCTATGTTTTCTTCTTTAATAAATTCTATTATTTCTTTAAGCTTGCCTGAACCTACAAATGTCTTGTTGTTTGGTCTTGGAAGATTTTGGATAAATTTCTTATAAACTTTAGCACCTGCTGTAAGGGTTAAAAATTCAAGCTCGTCCAAATATTCTGACATCTTTTCTTGGCTTTCACTTTTTAATGCCACACCTACAAGTATTGCTCTTTCTTTATTTTTCATTAAAAATTTATCCTGATATTTATTATTGTATCAAACAAATATTGATATTTAAGTTGATAAACAAAAGCAAAAATAAATTATGCTTTGTTATTTTTACAGTACAAATATTTTTATATAAAGCATAATTACAAGACACTACAATCATTTTGCTTAAGTAAATAAAACTCAAATATCTTAAAAATCAATAATTTTATAAGTCATCATCACTACCGTCATCACCAAAACTTTCATGATGATCTGAATTGTTATGATGTAAGTTATGATTTCTGTTTTGATTGTAATTTTGATCTTGTCTTCTTGGATAACTTGTTCGCTTGTAATGCTTTATAAATCCAAATAGCAATCTTTTTGAAGTATTTAATGTTTCAAGCATTTCTTCAAGTTCTTCATTTGTAATGTAGCCTAGAGCATTTGCAAGATATAAATGAGATTCTACTTCATAAATCATATCTCTTGCACGAAAAAGATGTCTTAGAGATTCTTTACCATGTTTTCTACTAGCTGCTGCTGAAACATTAGCAGGGATACCGATTACTACTTTTTTTAGTTGAGAACCTAATCCATCGGTTTCTATTTCCGGGAATTTTTGTGAGATTTCAAAGCATTTTTTGGATAATTCGATTCCTGCTTTCCAAACGTCAAGTTCTGTTAATTGCATCATAATTGAGGGATTTTTATTTTTAATTGTTTTTTTTAGTTTTTAAAAAATGGTGGTCTTGAAACATTAGCTTTTAAAATTTTATTTCTTGATTTTACAAAAACTTCTGTACCTGACTTTCTATATCCTTTGGCAATATAACCCATTGCAATGGATTTTTTTGTCAAAGGGGATTGTGTTCCCGAAGTAATTTCTCCTATTATTTCTTCTTTTTCATTTAATATTTCCATGTGTTGCCTTGGAATTCCTTTGTCAACTAATACTATTCCAACTAATTTTCTTTCAACACCTTCTTCCTTTAATTTCAAATGATAATCTTTTTTAATAAAATCTTTGGAGAACTTAGTTATCCAGCCTAATCCAGCTTCAATAGGGGATGTTGTATCGTTAATATCATTTCCATAAAGACAGAATCCTGATTCTAATCTCAATGTATCACGTGCACCAAGTCCAATAGCTTTAATACCTAACTCATTGTTATGAGCAAATATTTTATCCCAAATTTTCGGCATATCATCATTTGATGAATAAATTTCAAAACCACCTGAACCGGTATAACCTGTTGTTGAAATTAAAATATTGTCAATACCTGCTATTGTTCCTACTTTAAAAGTGTAATATTCCATTTCTCCGAGGTCAAGCTCTGTAAGTTCTTTTAAAGCATCCAAAGCTTTTGGTCCTTGAATGGCAATTTGTGCAACATTATCAGATGTATTTGTTAAATCGGCATTAAATTTTTTATTTTGCAGATTTACCCAATTCCAATCTTTTTCAATATTTGATGCGTTTACTACTAATAAATAATGTTCATCAGTAAATTTATAAACAAGGAGGTCGTCTATAATTCCACCCTTATCATTTGGGAAACAACTGTATTGAACTTTTCCCTGAACTAATTTCGATACATCATTGGAAGTAATATATTGAAGAAAATCTAAGGCTTTTGGTCCTCTCACTTCAAATTCTCCCATGTGACTTACGTCAAAAACTCCTACATTATTTCTTACTGTATTATGTTCATCTTTTATTCCCGAATAAGAAACCGGCATATTATATCCTGCAAAAGGAACTATTTTCGCTCCAAGTTCTATATGTTTTTGTGTTAATGCTGTATTTTTCATGAAAATTGTATTTTTTATGTTAATTGCAAATATATATTTTTTGATAAGAAATAAAGATTTTATTTTTTATTATCAAATAAAAAAAATGTGAATTATTAAAATTTATAAAAAATATTGATTCGACAAACAACGAATTTTATATCGCAAAAAAAAGCTGTCAAAAATAAGACAGCTTTTAAATTTTTTATCTTTGAAAAGAAAATATTTAGTCAGCAAAAAGTGGAAATCCTGCCATCATTTTATTTACTTTATTTCTAACAGAATCAATTACTTCTTTATTTTCATAATCACTGATAACTTCATCAATGAAATCAACAATAGGAAGCATATCTTTTTCCTTAAGTCCTCTTGTTGTAATTGCCGGAGTACCAATTCGTAATCCTGATGCTTGGAATGGAGAGCGGTCATCAAAAGGAACCATGTTTTTGTTTACGGTAATATCTGCTTCAACAAGAACATCTTCTACAATACGCCCTGTAATTTCAGGGAACTTTGGTCTGAGGTCAATTAGCATCAAATGATTGTCTGTACCTCCTGAAATAACATGGTAACCTTTTTCAATAAATGCATTAGACATTGCATTAGCATTTTTCTTTACCTGAATAATATAATTCATGTATTCGTCAGTAAGTGCTTCACCAAAAGCAACTGCTTTGGAAGCAATTACATGCTCAAGTGGTCCGCCTTGTATTCCTGGAAAAACAGCAGAGTTTAGTAATCCCGACATTTTTCTGATTGTTCCTTTTTTTGTTGTTTTACCCCATGGGTTTTCAAAATTTTCACCCATCATAATCATTCCGCCTCTTGGTCCTCTTAATGTTTTATGAGTTGTAGTAGTAACTATATGACAATAAGGTAATGGGTCGTTAAGAACACCTTTTGCGATAAGTCCTGCAGGGTGGGCAATATCAGCCATTAAAAGTGCACCAATTTTATCAGCAATTTCTCTCATTCTTTTAAAATCCCAATCTCTTGAATATGCAGATGCTCCTGCAAGAATCAATTTTGGTTTTTCTTTGAGAGCTGTTTCTTCCATTTTATCATAATCAATAATTCCTGTTTCTCTTTCAACTTCATAAGCTACAGGATTGTAAAGAATACCTGATGAATTAACAGCAGAGCCATGAGAAAGGTGTCCGCCATGTGCAAGGTCAAGACCTAAAAATTTATCTCCCGGCTTCAAACATGCTAAAAATACAGCCATGTTTGCTTGTGCTCCCGAATGTGGTTGAACATTTACCCATGTAGCATTAAAAAGCTCTTTTGCTCTGTCAATAGCTAGTTGTTCAGTATCATCAACATTTTGACAACCGCCATAGTATCTTTTTCCCGGATATCCTTCAGCATATTTATTTGTCATTACAGAACCCATGGCTTCCAAAACCTGATCACTTACAAAATTTTCTGATGCTATAAGTTCAATACCGTTCATCTGACGGTCTTTTTCATTTTGAATAATTTCGAATACTTTTTTATCTCTTTGCATAATTATCTTTTTTATATCTATTTTTATTAAGCCTCAAAAATACGAAAAATTTTAGAATTAAGAAAAGATGATTTTGTGATTTGATTGTTTGTGATATTGAGATAACTAAAAAAAAGTCAACCCTATTCAGGCAAGCACATCCTGCATTCTGCATTCTGCATCCTGCATCTTGCATCTTGCACAAACTACTTACTGAAAACTGCTTACTGCCGACTGCTTACTGAAGACTAATTCACTCATTCCTAAGGATTCTCTGTAGTAAAAATTAATAATATTTTAAAAGCCCATAATTTGAGTTTTTGCTTCTTTTTACCTCTTTTGTGTTTTCTCCTTGAGGAGAAATTTCAAGGTAAAAACTCAAATTATTATATTGGAAATTTCAGGATTGGTAATTTGGCTACCGACTGAAGACTGCTTACTGAAGACTGCTTACTGAAGACTGCTTACTGAAGACTGCTTACTGAAGACTGCTTACTGGAGACTGCTTACTGAAGACTAATTCACTCGTTCCTAAGGATTCTCTGTAGTAAAAATTAACAATATTTTATAAGCCCATAATTTGAGTTTTTGCTTCTTTTTACCTCTTTTGTGTTTTCTCCTTGAGGAGAAATTTTAAGGTAAAAACTCAAATTATTATATTGGAAATTTCAGGATTGGTAATTTGGCTACCGACTGAAAACTGCTTACTGAAAACTGCTTACTGCCGACTGCTTACTGCCGACTGCTTACTGGAGACTGCTTACTAAAGACTGCTTACTGGAGACTGCTTACTGAAGACTGCTTACTGGAGACTGCTTACTAAAGACTGCTTACTAAAGACTGCTTACTGAAGACTGCTTACTGAAGACTGCTTACTGAAGACTGCTTACTGCCGACTGCTTACTTAAGACTGCTTACTGAAGACTGCTTACTGGAGACTAATTCACTCATTCCCCTTTTTATTACTAGTCAACTGCTGTAAATCGTAAAGCTTTTTATAAGCTCCTTCTTGTGAAATCAACTTTTTATGAGTTCCTGTTTCAACGATTTCTCCTTTTTCAAGAACAATTATTTTGTCAGCATTTTGAATTGTACTTAGTCGGTGTGCAATTACAATGCTTGTTCTTTTTTTCATTAATTTATTTAAAGCATCCTGAACCAAATTTTCGGAAGAAGTGTCGAGTGAAGATGTTGCTTCATCGAGGAGAAGTATTGGCGGATTTCGTAAAATTGCTCTTGCAATACTTAATCTTTGTCGTTGTCCTCCCGATAGCAAAGTGCCTCTGTCGCCTATAAATGTTTGGTATCCATTTTCTGTTTCCATGATAAAATCATGAGCATTAGCAGCTTTGGCAGCTTTAATTACATCCTCTTTTGAACTTTTTATGCCAAAAGATATATTGTTGTGAATGTTGTCATTAAACAGAATTGGATCTTGAGTTACTATGGCGTTTAAATTTCGTAAATCAAATAATTTTATATCCCTGATGTCTGTGCCGTCAAGGGTTATTTCTCCGCTTGAAACATCATAAAATCTAAGAATTAGTTCAACTAGTGTAGTTTTGCCGCTTCCTGATTTCCCTACAATAGCATATATTTTTCCTTTTGGAATTTTAAAATTAATATTTTTAAGAACTTTCTCTTTTGAGTAGGCAAATGACACATCTTCAAAACTAATGTCGGATTTAAAATCAGTAACTGCTATTGGATTTTCTTTATCTTTAATTAACAAAGGCGAATCCATAAGACCAAACAATCTTTCACCTGATACAATACCTTTCATTATACTACTGTATGCGGATGATATTTTTTTTGCGGGCTGCATTATTTGTTGAAAGAAAAATATAAATGTAAATAATAATGATTGTTGCAACTGCCCGTCAATAACCATTTTGCCACCAATAAGGAGAAAAATTCCCATAGTAACCACACCAAGTGATTCCGAAATAAGAGGTATTGAGCGTTGCTTGTTTTGAGCCATTCTGGAATGGTAACTGTATTTTTTGTTATAAGTACCAAATATTTTGTTGATGTAATTTTCAGCATTAAATGCTTTTATTATTCGTATTCCTGATGTAAATTCATCTATTACACTTGTTAACCACGAAAGTTTTTCCTGTGTTTTTTGTGAATCTTTTCTAAGTGATTTTCCAATTTGTGCAATAATAATTGCTGTAACTGGAAGAAGAATGAAAATAATTAATGTGAGTTGAGGTGAAGATTTAAGCATTAAAAAAATAAAAGCAATAATTGTAATCGGGTCACGTATAAGGGATTCGAGTGTGATAACAATTGACGATTCAATAAGTAAAAGGTCGCTGGTAAGCCTTGTCATGATATCGCCTTTTCTTTTACCTTCAAAATATGCAATTTGTAATTTGCTGATTTTTGAAAATGTTTCATGTCTGATGTCTTCAATGACTTTTGTTCTAACAAAATTCATAAAAAATTGTGCAAGATATTTAAATCCGTTTCCTACAACATTCATTGAAACAATTATTAAAATTGAAGTTCCTAATGCAGCAGCTTTGCCTTTTTCGGCAATTATTAATGCTATTTGTTTATGAAGTGATTGCAAAAATCCAAAAGGAGAATCTTTTATTGTTTCAACTGCAATATTACTTCCGTCTGAAAAAAGTAATTTTATTATTGTATCCAAAAATGCGATTGATACGGCAAGAAAAGTTACTGCAACAAGCATAAACAAAGTATGCAGAACAATTGTCCACTTGTATGGTTTTGCGTAACCTAATATGCGTAAGAAGAATTTCACGCCTGCAAATTTAATTTAAATTTATAGAGTTGTATAAATTATTTCATTTTAAAATATATAATTAAGACCTTTGCACTTATGAGTACAAGACGACAAGAGAAGTTTGCAAGACTTATTCAACGAGAACTGGGAGATTTATTTCTTAAAGAAGGTAAAAAGATATTTGGAGATGCTATGATAAGCGTTACAAAAGTTTTAGTATCACCTGATCTTGGATATGCTAAAATTTATTTGAATTTTATCAATGTTAAAAATACCGATGAAGTTATTGAACTTGTTCAAAATCATGCAGGTGAAATACGCTTTAATTTAGGAAAAAGGATAAGAAATCAGGCAAGGAAAATTCCTGAATTATCTTTTTTCTATGATGATACATTAGATTACGTTGAAAAAATGGATAAACTTTTTAAGGATATTAATAAGAATTAAGAACTAAAAACTGTCTAAGAGCTATGAAATACGAACCCATAAAACACAGTATTGATAAATTTATTTCAAAGAATATTTTTTTAAAAAAAACATTTTTTATTTTACTTGACCTTTATTTACTCAGGACATGGCATGTTCATAAAGAGTTAAAGAAACTTAGAGCGAGCTTTAAAGATGGCATTAAGGTATTGGATGCAGGTGCAGGATTCGGTCAATATTCCTATTTTATTCTCCGCAAGTTCAAAAATGCTATTGTTAAAGGTATTGATATTAGCCAAAGCCATGTAGAAAAAGCAAATAATTTTGTAAAAGAATGTGATTATAAAAATGCAGAATTTACTCAAGGTGATTTAACAAAATTTGATAGCGACAAGGATTTTGACCTGATTATTTCAGTGGACGTAATGGAACATATTGAAGATGACAGAAAAGTTTTTTCCAATTTTTATTCTGCATTAAAAAAAGGGGGAATGCTACTTGTTTCCACTCCTTCCGACAAAGGAGGCTCCGATGTTCACGACCATGATCATGAAGAAGGTGAAGGTTCTTTTATTGACGAACATGTTAGAGACGGTTACAGTTTTGAAGATATAGAGGAAAAACTTTCTTCTGCAGGCTTTTCAAATATTGAGATGAAATATACTTATGGAAAACCAGGGCAAATTTCATGGAAGTTACTAATGAAGTATCCAATTACAATGCTTAATAAATCAAAATTGCTTGCTGTTGTATTGCCTTTTTATTTAATAATCGTTTATCCTTTTTGTTTAATATTGAATTATTTAGATACAATTATTGTCCATAAAACAGGTACAGGGCTAACCGTTACAGCATGGAAATAATTGTTAAAACAAGTTATTCAATTAACATTGTTTTAACTTTGTAATCTTATGAATTTATCTTTTTGGTTTGCACGAAAATATTTTTATTCAAAAAAAGTAAGGAATGTAATTAATATTATCTCTCGTATTTCGCAAATCGGAATTACTGTTTGTGCTACTGCCTTAATAATTGTGTTATCAGTTTTTAACGGTCTTGAGGATTTAATGATTTCTCTTTACAACTCCTTTGATTCCGATATAAAAATCACATTGGAGGAAGGAAAATATTTTGAACCTGATTCATCGTCAATTGCAAAATTAAAATTTATTAATGGTTTTGAATCCTATTCGGAAGTGGTTGAAGAAAAGGTTTTGCTTGAATACAAAAGTGAACAATACATAGCTACAGCCAAAGGAATTTCACAGGAATATCTTGAGTCAATAAATTTGGATTCCATGATAATTTATGGAGAGCCATTACTTAAATTTGATGAGATAAATTATGCTATTCTCGGAGTTGGGGTTGCTTCAAAATTAGATATTGGTTATTTTGATTATTCAAATCTTATTCATATTTATTTCCCAAGAAAAAGTAGCGGAAGTTTTTATCTTAATCCTCAAAGTGCTTTCCAAAGAAAAAATATTATTCCATCAGGAGTTTTTTCTATTCAGGAAGAATTTGACAGCAAGTACATTCTTGTTCCTGTTGATTTTTTACAAGAGATTGCAGAAAGCATTGGCAAAGTAACAGCAATAGAAGCGAATTTTAAAGAAGGAACAAATCTAAAAAAGGTTAAAAGTGAAATTTGTGAAATTTTTAATGATAATTTTGATGTTAAAAACAGGGACGAACAACATGCTTCACTTTATAAAATTACAAGGCTTGAAAAATATATGACATTTCTTATTTTGTCATTTATTTTATTAATTGCAGCTTTCAATCTTGTAGGTTCATTGTTAATGCTTTCTTTGGAAAAGAAAAAAGATATGATGGTGCTGAAAACAATGGGTGCAAAAGCAAAATTTATAAAATATATTTTCTTTTATGAAGGCATCTTACTTTCAATTTCAAGTGCAATAATTGGAGTGTTGCTTGGAATATTATTGGTATGGTTACAAATGACTTATGGATTTATCAAACTTGGTGGTGCAGGCTCTACCTTTATTGTTGACTCCTACCCTGTCGGACTTAAAGGCATGGATGTTCTTTTAGTATTTTTAGTTGTTGTTGTTATCGGATTTATTTCCTCATATCTGCCTGCAAGATCAGCAAATAAAGATATTAGCATCAAAGATCTTCATAAGTAAAATGTATTTGAACATACCATAAATAATTATTACATTTGTAAATAGATTTAAAATATATTCAATTTTATTAGGGCATGAAAATATTAGAACTACAGTTGTTTATACTTATTATTAAAAACAAATTTTTTAACAAAATAGATAATGGAAATATAATGAGTGGTCATTATATTTACTCGTTGTGTGCTATTTGAGAAAACCGAATTATGAGCATATTTTTTTTAATTATAATATTTCTTCTTCTAAGTTATCTTAGTTTGGTAATTTGGAGTTTTTGGAAAAGAAAGAGATTATTGGGAACCGTGTTAATTGTGATTCCTGTTCTTTTGTTTGGAATTTTAATTCTTATTTCAAATTGGACTTTTATTGGACTGACAAAAGATATTTATTCGAAAAAATATAAAGCAGAAAAGGAACTCTTCTACTTTGACTCTTCACGGGATTTTCACGGAGATGGATTTTCAATAAAGGTTGACTCATTGAAAAAGTCGGATATTGATTACTTTTCTCAAATTGACTTTATGGAATTAAAAACTTACCCGAAAAGACATTATCATTTAGGTGACTATAGAATAAGTAATTGGAAAAAAACACCAATTGATATAAGTGATTCTTTACAATATAAATTTGCGTTGATTCCGTCTTCAGAATGGATTCATTTGAATACGTCTGATTTAGGAAAAATTGATAAATATATTGACTTGTCAAAAGGACTATTAAATGAATCTGGAAATTATTACGCATATTTTTTCAGAGACCATCCATACGGACTTTATGGAATTGATTTATATTTAATTAGTCCTAAAAACGGATTGATAATTGAGATAAATAAACAATAAAAACAGCACACAATCGAGTAGGCGGCTGACGGAGTAATCTCCGCCAGTGCACCTTTCACAATTTATCCCGCACCTTTTGGACGGGTCCACCAAGCCCTTCAACTTCGTTCAGGATAAACCAAGCGGGTCTTACCGAAAGTATTCGGCACAGGCTGTACTTGTAGGTAACGGCAGTCTGTCTAATAAGTCCGAATATTGATATTTGTACACAATCAGTAATATCCCAAATAGATGTTT
>JAYEOP010000156.1 GCA_034723125.1 Bacteroidota bacterium
CAAAGTATGAAACAATTCATTATGGAATTATTATACTATTGATTTTCTTTATGTTATCACAACTCGACATTTAATAAGTTTCCGAATGTCAATTCTTTATATTCAAATGCGAAACTTGAGTTATTAATCATTTAATAGGCATTCAGTTGCCTTCGCCTTTGCCTTCGCTTTTGCCTTTACCTTTGCCTTTACCTTCGCCTCTTTTCATCATCCTCCCAAACTACCGTCTTATCCACAAAAAACTCATCTATTGTGGATAATCAGGAATTAATGAAATATATACTACTTCTATATTTGTTACTTATTATTAAGTAGATAGAACGAATTACTTTGTTAATTAACTAAAATTATTGAAATGACTATTTTATCAAAAAAGACTTTTTTAGTATTTTTACTTTTGATATTCATCAGCCTGTCAGGATATTCTCAATCGTACAAGAATGAAATAAAAAAAGGAGAAAATTCATTTCAAATAGGGAAATATGATGATGCAGCAAAGTATTTTATGAATGCTAGTAAAAAAATAAAAAAAATCAAGAAAAAACATCTTGAACTATTTTACAAACTTGGTTTTTGTCAAATGCAACTAAAAGAATACAAAAATGCTTCTAATAGTTTTGCAAAATATCAAAGCATTTCAAAAAGGCATAAACCTAAATACAAAGAACTAAAAGAAGTTACAGAATGGCGTGAATGGTGCATTACCGAATACAGTAATTTTGGTTCTGAAGTAGAAGGAAACGGAACCATAAAAATCACAAATATTAGTAAGCTAAACTCAACTATGAATGACTATGGAGCTATTCTTACTTACGATAAAACATTAGTAATTTTTAGTTCAAACAGACGCACCAAAGAAGATAAAGATTTATTAGATCTTAACGCTGATATTTATGCATCGGAATACAATAACGGTTCTATCTCTGATCCACAACGAATAATAACACTCTCTAAGAAATTTGAAGAAATATCAACATCAGTTGCAAAAGATAATCTTATTTTATATTTTAGTCTGTCAAAAGATTTTAACGAAACAGCAAATATTTATTATTGTAAAAAAACAAATGGCAAATGGGAAGAACCTAAAAAAATTAAAGGTTCTATAAATTCAAAGGAATGGGATGGACATCCTTCTATTTCGGCAGATGGTTCAATTCTTTATTTTGTATCAGACAGACCAGGTAGCAGAGGTAAAGATATATATTTTTCAGTTAAACAAGATGATGGAGAATGGGGACAAGCCAAAAATATTGGAGGTCCTATTAATACAAAATATGATGAAGTAACTCCTCACATTGATTCTACAGGGAAAAAACTTTATTTCAGTTCAAAAGGACATATCGGAGAGGGAGGATTTGACATTTATTATTCAGAGTTTGAAGCATCAAGACTTTGGGGCAAACCTATAAATATTGGCAAAGCCATTAATAGTCAACAAGATGATGTTTTTTATACTACAACCTCCGACCCCAGTATTGCACTCTATTCTTCAATGCAACCCGGTGGTAAAGGAGTATATGATATTTATATGATTAAAAAAATTGAAGAAAATGGAATCAAAAAATTTGCTCCAGAAGATAAACCAATTAATATTGTAGATAAAGATACTGATGAAGTTATAATAATTTCATCAGAGAAAGACAAAGAAGAAGCTGAAACAAAAGAAAAAACTATAAGCAAAACTCAAGAAGCAAAAATAGCAAAAACGGAAACGGAAAAAGCAAAAACTGAAACGGAAAAAGCTGTAACAAAAACAATTACACAAAAGGAAATTAAGAAACCTCAACAAAAATATGTTCAAAAAGAAAATGATTTCTCAAATAAAGCATCAAGCAGAACATCAAACAAAAATGTTAATCTTTACACGGCTCAGGTAGAAGGACTTTACTTTAAAGTACAAATTGGAGCTTATAAAAAACACATAACAAAATATGATAAAGTATTTACATCAAAGCTTGACCCTAAGAAGATTACAGAGAAGTACTACCCACCACTTTACAAATACACAATCGGCAAAAATTTCACTATAAGAAATGCAACAAATTATAAATTAGTAATTAGAAATATTGGCTACAGCGATGCATTTTTGACATGCTACTACAACAACAAAAGAATTCCAATGAGTGAAGCGAAAAAAGTAATCAAGACAAAAGCATTGATTAATTAAAAAACAAAATTTTTTTTAAATAAATTAGAAATAATGAAAATTCAAAAAACAACAAATTCATTAAAATTTTTAATTTCATTTATTTTATTTTTTTTAATGATTGCAACATCTTTAGATGGTAGTGCTCAAAGCGTTAATAAAGAAGAAAGTCATCAGTACCCGAAAATGATGATAATTCCATATCAAACGTCAAATTATCAATCGGATGTAAATTTGTCAGGAAGGAAATTTTCAAGAAGACCAAGAGGATTTTTTAACATCAATGCCAATGAACATTTAAGTAAAAATCTTAATCATGCATTATTTGAAAACCTCCTGACTTATTTTGATATAAATCGTATTTATTACTACAAAAAACCAAAATACAAAGATGATCTTTCATTAATTTATAAATCCATAAGTTACAAAACCCATAAAGAACGAATAAAAGCCTACTACAAAAATTACGAAAATTTCAATATTTTTCAAATACTTAGTTTTGGAAAGTACAGGTGGGGAGTAAATTGCATGACTCAAGAAACAGGAAGACCAATAAAAAAATATAAAAAACTATCGTACACAGATGTTGTAATTAATGACAAGGATTTAATTCCATTGCTTGATAAAAAATATCACTGCAATTACTACCTATTCATAAATGAAGTAGAACTAAAAACAAGATTTAATATTTGTAAAGATTTATTGAAAAATGTAAATCAAAAAGATATAATTTTACATTTCACGCTAATAAATCAATACGGCAATAGGGTGTCAGGAGGCTTAGTTGGTGTAGCATACAAGCCTAATAAAGGTCGCAATAGTATTATTGAAATTGTTGACAAAAACATGAAAGTACTTTCGAATCTTGTAGTTGATGTTATAAAAGATGAGTTAAGCATAGGACTGTCCTACTATCCCGAATAAAATTATTATGCTACTATGTTGATTTGTGTGGGTGGAAAAATATTAAAGCCACAGACTTCGTCTGTCGAAGATAAGCTAAGTGTAATAGAAGTAAGACTACGTCTGTCAAAGACAGACGTAGTCTTTACTTTTTGTATGTCTTCGACAGACGAAGTCTGTGGCAAATTTGATTACCCACTCAAATCAACATAGAACCATTATTATTCGTTAATAATTTTTCACTCATTTAAAGAAAAAAAATAACAGTCAACATAGCAAAGTAAATAAAAAGTCATAAATTTGCCCCTTAATTTTTATTGCCCGGATGGCGGAATTGGTAGACGCGCTGGTCTCAAAAACCAGTTCTTTCGGGAGTGCCGGTTCGACCCCGGCTCCGGGCACTTTTTTTTCCATTCCCCAAATTAAGCTCTGTTTTATTTTCAATACAATAAAAAAAGTATTTTCTTTTGCATTAAATATAAATTACTTGTATATTCAATCAAATTTAAATCATGCTTTATTATTCATTAAAGAGGTATTTTGAATTTTTGATAAAATTATTTTGAACATTTTTACTATATAAATTTTGAAATAACTATTTGGTATAAATTTTTCTAAGAAGCTTTTTTTTAAATAAAATAATATTATATTTGCTACAACACATTTTTAGGCTGTAATGAAAAAACAAGATTTAGTACAACAGATTGATCAAACATTAAAGACTTTTTTCGGTTTTAATTCTTTTAAAGGAACCCAAAGAGAAGTTATCTTAAGCATCATTCAAGGACATAATACTTTTGTTATTATGCCAACAGGAGGAGGCAAAAGCTTATGCTACCAATTACCTGCAATCATCCTTGATGGTACTGCAATAATTATTTCCCCCCTGATTGCTCTTATGAAAAATCAGGTAGATTTAATTAGCACCTTTGGTGCAAAAAAAGGATTTGCACATTTTTTAAATTCTTCATTATCAAAAAAAAATGTAGAAGTAGTAAAAGACGATTTACGTAACGGCAGAACAAAAATGCTTTACGTTGCTCCGGAAACATTAAACAAAGAGAGTACTTTAGAGCTTCTAAAAAAAATGA
Organism: Bacteroidota bacterium; assembly: GCA_034723125.1. NCBI lineage: Bacteria > Pseudomonadati > Bacteroidota > Bacteroidota bacterium. Next base: position 4,141 of record JAYEOP010000156.1, read on the forward strand.
CAATTCCTTTTATAGCAGTTGATGAAGCACATTGTATTTCTGAATGGGGACATGATTTTAGACCTGAGTACAGAAGAGTGAGAAATGTAATTGAAACAATAGGTAAAATTCCAATAATAGCACTAACAGCATCTGCCACTCCAAAAGTACAAGATGATATTTTAAAAAATCTTGAAATTGAAGATGCAAATGTTTTTAAATCATCATTCGACAGACCAAATTTATATTATAGTGTAAAACCCAAACCATCAAATACACATGCTGTTAAAAATATTGTAAATTACATTAAAAACAATAACGGCTCAGGAATTATTTACTGCTTAACAAGAAAAAAAACTGAAGAACTTGCAGAAACTCTTCAATTAAATGGAATAAATGCTATTGCATACCATGCAGGAATGGAAAGCTCTATGAGAGTAAAAAATCAAGATGCTTTTCTCATGGAAGATGTTAATGTTATTTGTGCTACCATTGCTTTCGGCATGGGAATCGACAAACCCGATATTCGATACGTTATACACTTTGACGTTCCTAAATCAATTGAAAGTTATTATCAGGAAACAGGTAGAGCTGGACGAGATGGAATACGTTCAGATTGTATTCTTTATTACAATTACAAAGACCTTCTGAGGCTAGAAAAATTATTCAGAGATAAGCCATATTACGAAAGAGAAAAAGCAAATCAATTATTAAATCACACAGCAGCATTTTGTGAAAACTCAAATTGCCGTAGAGAAGCCCTACTACATTACTTTGGCGAAAATTACACAAAATCTGATTGTAGTGAAAACAAAATGTGTGATAACTGCCGTTATCCAAAAGAAAAATTTGAAGGACACGAAGAAATCCTAATAATTCTTAAACTAATAAATGATCTTGGTAGTGAGCATAAGTTAGAACACATTGCAAACATCATGATAGGAGAATCAGATAAAACAATCTCTCAACACAACCATGATAGTTTAGAAATGTTTGGAGCAGGTAATGAACATGATTTCAATTACTGGAAATCAATTATCAGAATATCACTTTTAGAAGACCTCCTTGAGCATAATATTGAAAATCTTGGAACATTAAGAATTACCGAAAAAGGTAAAAACTTTATAAAAGAGCCACATAATATTGAGGTTGCTATTGACAGCGATTATTCAAACATTGAAGATGATGATTTTGTAGCAAAAGGTGGACAAGGTGGTTATGATGAAAATCTTTTCAAAATGTTAAAAGATGTCAGAAAAACAATTGCAAGGAGAAATGAAGTACCCCCCTATATTGTTTTTCAAGATCCCTCACTTGAAGAAATGGCTATTAAATATCCAATAACAAAAGATGAATTAACAAAAATTATTGGTGTTTCCGAAACAAAAGCAATAAGATACGGACAATCATTTTTGGAAGTTATTGATGATTATGTAACAGAAAATAATATTGAAAGACCTGAAGACCTTGTTGTTAAATCTGTAATAAACAAATCAAAAAATAAAGTTTTTATTATTCAAAATATTGATAAAAAAATATCACTGGAAGATATTTCAACAGCAATAGGATATGATTATGAGGAACTTCTTAACGAAATTGAAGATATTGTTTATTCAGGAACGAAACTAAACCTTAACTATTTTATCGATGAAGTTTTAGATGAAGATTTTCAGGATGAAATATTTGACTACTTTTTACAAGCCGATACAGATTCATTAAAAATAGCTTACGACAAGATGGGAAAGGATGTATATTCCATTGAAGAATTACAGCTTATGAGAATAAAATTTATTTCAGAAATGGCTAATTAAATGACACGAAACAAAACACTCCTCAAACATTTTTTTACATTTATACTTATTTTTTCTTTCAGTATAATCTCTAATGCCGATGGTACAAAGCCAACAAAATCGAAAAGAAAAAGGTATAAAGAAATTACTAAAACAGATATTACTAAATATAAAGATATTTCTTCATCTGAAATAATGATTTTTGGTATTCATCTGAATATGAAAATCAATGAAGTAAAAACAGAAATCAACAAAAATAAAAATATCTTCTTACAAGAAGATCCATTTAATTCTCGAAGATTTTATTTGTACGAAAAAAACTCAACCCAAGCACCTTTATGTTATTTAAAATGGGATGATAACAATGATAAATCGGGACTTCAAGAAGTGGTTTTTTATTTTAAATTCATAAAATATCTACCAGGCATATCCAAAAACCTACTTACATTGGAAGTAATAAATAAAAATTCTGAAATTGTTAAAACATTTATGGGATACCCTACTCGCAAAGAACTAAGCTTACAAATACCTTCACTCGGTATAAAAACTTACAGCTATTATTATCCTGAGAGAAATTTCAAAATAAATAGATACATTTCCGACAATGGTTCTTCAATTTCTTTCTGTATCTTCGCATTTGAATAAAAAATACATTTATTTAAATAAAAAAGAAAAAAAACGTGAAAAAATCAACACTAATACCACAAATTATTCTTGCTATTGCAATTATTGTTTTATATATACTTCATTTCACACAAGATAATTCAACAGCTACTAATGATAAAACTAAGAAAAGAAGTATAGTAACAGATACTACCGAACAAAATATTAGAATAGCTTATGTAAATACAGACTCTATTTTACATAACTACAAATACTATAATGCATTAGAAAAAAAACTTGAGATAAAACAAAACAATGCAAGCTATCAACTAAAGCAAAAAACAAAAAAACTTGAAAAAGATTATAAAAATTTACTTTCCAAAATAAATTTAGGACTAATTACCGAAGAACAAGCACAACAACAATTTGCAAAACAACAACAAGGAGTTGAGCAATACAGGGCAACAGTTAGAAACGACCTTTTGATTGAGGAACAAAAACTTACAGAAGAATTATACGATAGTATTGTAAGCTACATCGAAAGATATAATCAACAAACAAATTACAACTATATTCTCGGATACTCAAAAGGAAGTGGAATTCTCCATGCGGACAAAAAATATAATCTAACTTCTGAAGTTCTTTTTGGATTAAATGAGGAATATGATAATAGGACTAATACTGAATCAAAGAAGAAAAAATAATTTCTTCAAAGTTTTATTTTCCAAATTCCCTTATCAAATTATCAATAAGCTCCAAATTCTTTTTATCGGTAGTTTTTGTTTTTGCTTCTTTTAAAAGTTCAACGGCTCTTTGATTTAAACTTAAGCGGTGTTGCATAAAAACCAAAGTCATGATGTTCATATAGTAATTATCCTTTTTATAAAGGTCTTCAGCCCAAGAATTTGCTTTTATAAGATTTGTTTTTGACCAATCATGTAAATATAAAACATAAATTATTTCACGCAACTCAGCATCACCCACCTCATATTTCTCAACATAATTTACAGCACTATTTCCATACTTTTTCCAATTTTCAGTTTCTTTGTAAAACTCCAGTTTATAAAAATCTTTCATTCGTTGCATAGAAAATTCTTCATCCGAAAACTTAATTACCTCAATTAAGAAAAGTGTAGAATCAAATAGAATCTTATTCTTTTCAGAAACAGCTAGTTTGTAATTGTTTTCGAAAATTGATGAGAAAAATGAATTCACTTTATTTATTCCAAAATACTCAAACATTTTTGCATAATCACTAATTACAGATTGAAGCACACTGTCGCTTATTCTTTCCTCTGACAAAAGATTTATCAGTTTCCATTCAACATCGGTATATTCCAGTTTTTTATACTTTTTTAAATATTCTTTTGAAAACTTTATTGATTCTTCATAGAAATTAAGCTCAGACATAACAAGAGCAAGCATTCCTAGTTTTTCTCTATCAAGATTTTTATGATAATAATCATCTTTCAACTTCAGGTATCCAATATACAAAGAACTGAAATCATCCAACTTTTTCGTTAATTCCTCAGGAGAAATATATCCTTCATACCTTTCAACTTCACGCGATTGCCAATTAAATATAAAAGAAGTAGGAACTTTTTTTATACTTAAATTTTGAATAACATTTGCTGCCAATTCACAATCAATAGGAATTTTTACCGTGACAAAAATATTTCTTAAAAAGGAAGATATTTTTTTATCACTAAAAGTATTTTCTTGCATTTTTTCACAAGAGATACAATTTTGGGAATACAATTCAATAAAGATAAATTTGTCTTGGTTAAAAGCAATTTTCCGAATTGAATCCCATTGATTTATCTTTTGGATGTTGGTAAATACTTGTTGTTGTGAAAAAACACTTAATGCAGTTAGTAAAAATAAAAGTGTAAATAAAATTTTTGAATATTTCATTTTTGTTCTTTAAATAAGTAACTTTTGAAAAATTATTCTCTTAAAATAAATTCATCAAATTTTTCCAGCGTATCCGGATTGAACACTTCCATTACAACTTTTTTGCCATCAATTTTAAAAAACACAACTGCATTTTGTGTAGAAAAATAACCAACATTTTCTGACCATGGAGCTTTCTCCTGTGCATAGTAAGGAGCACCGGCAGCACCATTATTTATTTGATAAATAGTTCTGTTAAGTTTCAATTTTGATTTATCCCATGTTTCAGGATATTTTATCATTTCAGGAGATATTTTTAATCTGTTGTAATTATGTTCATCACCTGTTAAAACTGCAAGCACCTTATCACTTTCATTTACAATAATACCGAGATATTCGTCCCTACATTCGATAATCCCTTTTTTAAGCGGTTTATTTGAAACAACAGCCCTAGGAAGATTATTCCCACTATACCACATAGCATCACTAATATGTCCACCATTAGGAAAAACAGGGGTATGATGTGTTATAAAAATATGGTCAATATCGCCATCTTTTTCCAATTTTTTAATTACGTTTCTTAACCATGCTATCTGATTCTCCATCAAATAACCATGTAGGTTCCCACTTGTATTAATTGATGCAATAAGTGATGGAGCATACCAATAATCAGAATTTAGAACAACAACTGCAACATTATCGTAAGTATAAAAATATACATTTTCTTTATAAGTAGGGAAATCAATAGTTCTAGAATTAGGGTCATAAGTTGCACCATCTTCAGAATCAGGACCATTTTCAGGATTTACGAAATTATTAGCAAAAATCGCCTCCGATGATTCGGTATTAAATGGAAATCTGTCAATTAGAAAAGCTCTTCCTTTATTGTCATCTCTAAAAACACGCATTAGTACTTCATGATTACCCATTGCAGTATAAACAGGCATATAATGAGCAAAAGGCTCAATTGCTCTTTTCCAATTTGCATATTGTAAATTCATTTCATCTTTATCAATCAAATATCCACTTACAAGATCCCCTGTAAACTGAACAAAAGCAGCTTCTTTCATTGAAGAAACAGCCATTATTTTTTTCATGATATAAGCATTTGTTCCATAAACATTTCGCTCACCTCCTCCTTGTGCATGTCTCGAATCACTGGCATAAGCAAAAGTAAACTTGGTTCTACTACCCTTTTCGGGAGCAGTTTTAAAACTATAATTCTGAAATGTTTCATCAGTAATTAATTTATAATCATATTTCGTGGCAGCAACAAGTTCTTTGATTAATATTTCGTGATGAAAAACAGCTTTCTTATCTGAATGTCTCTTCTCTCCTATTTCAATATGAGCAATTACTTTGTTGTTAGTCTCAAATGAAATTACAACAGAATTGGCTGTAAGTTTATTTATAAAAGGTCCTTCAATAATGGTGTTATCAATATTGAAAGGTCCAAAACCTTTAAATGAAATTTTCCCATCATAAAGTATTTTTCCATCATTAGTTGTAACTCTGTATCCAATAGTTCCAACTCCACTTTTTTCCCAACCTATCATGTCATACTTCCCTCTCATTTCATCCTTGATATTAACAAATGCTTTCCCTTTTACAATATCAAGTGTTGTATAAAAATAAACAGGCAAAGGATATTTCCATTCTCCATCATTGATAAAACCATAGGCTAATTTACCTTCAAAATTTTCATTTTTGAAATCAAAATGTAATCCATTAGTTCCTCCTACTACTTTATTTAAGAAATCGGACAATTGATATTGTCCCTTAGTTTCCAAACTAACAATGCTATTTGTTGATGTTGTAAAAACAAGGTCGCCTTTTACATTAAAATGCATATTTGAATAAGAAGAGGGGACAATGTACTGTGCAATACCTCCACTAACAATTAGTAGTTGAAGAACTAAAAAGTATAAAACAATTTTCTCTCTCATGTTTATTTGCTGATTTGTTTATTTGTTTATTTGTTTATTCCTTCATTCTCTCATTACAGGAACTTATAACCTAAAGTAACATAATAAATACTATTCCTTCCGTCAGGGACAACGGTAATATCAGTATCAGGAATAACAAAATCGCTGATTAATGGACTCAAGCTAAATTCATAGCCTCCACTAATAATTATTTTTTTAATTTCCACCGAAACACCTGCCTGCCATCCGAATACTACGCTTTTAAAAACATCATCATTAAGAGTTGCCGAAGCAGATGTGTTTGATGCTTCAAAATTTACATCTTCACTAATAAGAAAGCTAAAAACAGGACCTGTATTTACACTAAAAAACTTTAAGAAATGAAAGCCGAATTTTATAGGAACATCAATGTAACTGGCTTTGTCGTAAAAAGCATAATTGACTGTTGTATCCTTAGAATCGAAATCAAATCCTCCTGATTTTTGTGAAAAAAGTATGTCAGGGTTTATTGAAAAACTTGTAAATTTGATTTTGAAAAACAAACCGGCAATAGGTCCATAAGTCATATCAGTATCAAGAAGTTCGTCAGTGCTGGTAACATATTTGTTCATGTTTACACCAGCTTTTACGCCAAAACTAAATTGAGCAAATGATGGAAGTGCAAAGAGCATCACAATAAATACAATCGATATTTTTTTCATCTTATTGAATATTTTATTTATGAAATAATTAACACAAATTTACTATTTTATTTTTTAAAACTATTAAAAATCATTTTTTATTAATTTAAGATATGCATACTCATTGGATAACGGTACATTATACCCTCATTTGCCTTTAATGCTCCTATTACTGTAATGATAAGGTCGAATATCAATAAAGCAATAAGTATTGGTATTCCAATAATAAAAATAGTTAAAACCACTGAGATAGCAATATAAATAAGCATGCTTATCTGAAAATTTAAAACTTCCTTTCCCTGATCGTCCACAAGCGGAAATTCATATTTTTTCATTTTCCAAATAATAAGTGGTACAATAATATTTCCGAAAGGAATTACAAAACCTGAAAAAACTGAAAGATGACAAAGCATTGCAAACATTCGTTCATCTCTAATATGTTTTGGTATTTCTACATGATTGTTTTCTTCCATTTTTATTGAATTATTTTTGAAGTATCAAATTTACAAAAAATTTGAAAATGAAAAGAACTGACAAAAAAAATATGCGGTTTTTTGCACGGGCTGTAGCTAAAAAACTAATGCTTTATTAATTTATTTTATGCCTCCCGTTAGCAAGAAATGAAATAGAGGGCAATGTTTTATTCTTTTCAAAAATATCAAATGCACTTTTTAAGTCTTTCCATAAATTTATTTCTTCATCACTACCCAAATACTCCTTTTTTAGTTTTTCAAAAGAATCATCTGTTAATTTAATTGGAAAAATTGTAACAGGAATTTTTAACTGTCCATTATTTCTTGCTTCAACACAATAAATATAAAGTTCCTTAATTTTATCATCAGTAATTGGAACACACCCGATTGTAACACAATTCCCATGAATAAAAATATCATATCCTAAGCTATTTTTTACTCCTAAAATTTTATCAGATTTATTTGGATAATTTAGCCCTAATGATAAATAATAATTACTCCATGGATTAAATCGATTAATGTGATAAAAACCTTCGGGAATTTGGTAATCACCTTCCATTCTTTTAGGTCCAATAACTCCTGACAAAGCACAAATGCTATAACTTTTTATAAACTTAAATTTTTTTTCTTTAGTATTTTTACCCCACAATTCTAATAATTCGTCTTTTTTAAATATCCTAATATAAATCTCTAATTCACTAACATTTAAACCTACTTCTCTCAAAGAAGTTAATACATTGGCTTCCTTTTCTTGATATGCTGTTTTTACTCTACTATTTTTTTTCTGTTCACTTTTAAAATCTGAAACAGTAAATCCTAAAACTAAGAAGATTATCAAAGTGTATTTAAACCTTTTTAAAATCATACTTCTAATTTTAAATTAATAAAAAAGAATTTTCAACAAAAGAAATTTAAAAAAAATACTATTTTTGAACAACAACAGACTTTGTCAAAACGCCAAATTCATTTTGTAAAACGATAAAATATTTACCTGTGGCAAGTTCTTTAACATTTATTGAAAAATTATTTATTCCTGCTTTAACTTTTTCTGTTTTAATAATTTTTACTACTTCTCCTATTTCACTAACCACTGTAAGCTTTGTTTTTACTTTATCAGACAATTTAAAACTAATATTTACTTTATCAGAAGCAGGATTCGGATATACTTTTAAAGAAGAAATATTTTCAGAAACATTGCTTAATTTATCAATTGATGTTGCATCTTTTGAAATTTCTACAAAAGCAACATAAATATCAAGGTCTCCATTATTTTTTCTACCATCACTCCAAACAGGAATCGCATAACCCGAAGATGCCACAACCTGATTGTATTCACCAATTCCAAAACCTTGTGTTGCATTGCCAACAGTAGTAAAATCAGTAGTTTGAGTACTTACAACAAAATCATGAATAAAAGATTTTCCACCATCAAAAGAATAGTTCATGTAATAATTTACGTAAGTATTGTCATCCCTCGCACTTGCATCGTAAAAAGCAATAACAACAACACCATTAGGATTTACTGTAATTGATGAATAAAACTGATCACGAACTTTGTCTTTTGGGTCTTTATTAACAATAATAGCATCCGACCATGTTTCTCCTCCATCAGTTGAGCTTGAAAAATAAATATTCGCACCAGTAAGATCATCTTCTGTAATTCCATTGGCTGTCCAAGTCATGTATAAATTATTTGAATTAATGGAACTTGAATTATCGCAAGCAAGGTAAGGACAAGGATAAAGTCTGTCATCACTAATACCTTCAATATGATCAGGGTTATTTACATCCGTAATTTTTACAGCAGTTTCAAAACTCTCTCCACCATCTTTGGATACTGAATGCCAAAGAGCAAAATTAACACTGTCTTTTGTTCCATAAAAAGAAACATGAACATCTCCATTATTATCAACAGCTATTCCTGCAAACTGAACCATTAAAAATTCGGAATCAGTAATGTAAATTGATTTATTTTCAAATGTAGTTGAGCTAGCAGGTTTTTTTCTAACTATCATTCTCATTTTAGAAACAGACATATCTCCCTCAACCATAGCCATGTACAAATTATTTTTATATTGCCCGTTTGAGTGATCACAAGCCATCCATTCTTTATCATAAATATAATCAAGGCCAAGTCCTCCCCCTGACATATCAAATGCACCAGAAGAATATGCTACAAAATCATTATTTTCCCTATGCCATGTAGCACCACCATCCATTGAGTAAGCCCAAAACATTGCCCAATAAATAGAATCCATTTTAGGATAATTAAGGTATAAATTTATCCATGAAAGATAAAGTTTTCCATTTGCATCAAATGCAAAATTCGGGTCACCACCACCTGCAACCAAAGTACCAGATATTCCTGAAGAAGCTTCAAATGAGCTTTTGTGCCAGCTTTCTCCAAAGTCCTTAGTATAATAAACAGGCATTTTTAATCCTTGAGCATCTTGTCTCATTGGAGAAACAATAATATTACTTGAATCATTTGGATTTATAATGGCGTGAACTTCAGACTCAGAAGAAGTAATTCCTGAAATTTGAGTTTCATCACCACTACTTCTAACTCCAACTTTTGTATCATAATGTAAAAGTGCCCTTTGTGATTCATGGTCAAGTTTATTATATCTTTCTATTGCTGATTTTACTTGTTTGTTAACTTTCTTTTCAAAAGAATTAAAATTGTGAATTCCTTGTGCAAATACTAATTGAGAGGAAAATAGTAATATCCATATCAATGCGGTATAAATGATATTTTTTTTCATAATTGTTTTTTTTATGTAACGTTTTCAGTAGTTAATTTAGTTACAAAGAACGTTATTCTTCATCAAAATCAATCAAACAGATTAATATTTATTATTCCAAATAATTTCAAAATCGTAACAAGAATAACAATAATTACTATCCATCTTACAAATTTAGCTCCCTTTTCAATTGCAAATTTTGAAGCTAAAAAAGCACCTGCCATTGTGCCAATTGCCAGAATTACACCATAAAGCCAATCTACATCTCCATGAATTACAAAGACTAACAAAGAAAAAGGAGTGTAGCATAAAATAATAAAAACTTTTAGTGCATTAGCTTTAACCAATTCGTAGCCTGTGCTAAAAACAAGAGCTGTTAACAAAAAGAAACCAACACCTGCTTGAATAAAACCTCCATAAAAACCAACAAAAAGGAAAATTAATATCTGCCAAACATTAATTTTTTTTACAAGCAAATCCTCTTGTTCTTTAAGCCATTTAGACGGTTTATAAATCATTGTAAAAAGAATCACAATTAGCACAACAGCAATGCTTCTTTCAAGGATAATTTCATTTAAATTGTTTGCAAGTTGAGCACCAAACAAAGAACCAATAACTGCCGGGATAAGTAGCCATTTTCCTTTTTTTAAATCAAGTACTTTCTTTCTTTGAAAATTACTTACAGCAACAACATTTTGCAATAAAATGGCAATTCTATTTGTTCCATTAGCAAGATTCACAGGCAATCCCATAAACATCAGCACAGAAAGAGAAATAATTGACCCACCACCTGCAAGTACATTAATAAAACCCACCATTACTCCTGCAAAAACCAATATAATTATTTCAATAAATGACATAGTAAAATTTTGTTGCCACAAAAATATGATTATTATATTATCTGAGTTCAGAATATCTAATTTCAATTCATTGCATACATGATGAAGAAGAAGAAGTACTTAAAACTAAAAGCTAAAAACTAAAAACTAAAAGGTTATGTGTTACGGATAAACAAGAAGAAGTACTTAAAACTAAAAGCTAAAAACTAAAAACTAAAAGGTTATGTGTTACGGATAAACAAGAAGAAGTACTTAAAACTAAAAGCTAAAAACTAAAAGGTTATGTGTTACGGATAAACAAGAA
>JAYEOP010000157.1 GCA_034723125.1 Bacteroidota bacterium
TGTTTATCTGTTTATTTGTTTATTTGTTTATCATTTAGTTGCTATTTTTTAACTTTAAGTACTTTAGGCACTTTAAGTACTCTAAGTACTTCTTTTTGTTTATTCGTAACACATAACCTTTTAGTTTTTAGTTTTTACCTTTTAGTTTTAACTCTAAGTACTTCTTTTTGTTTATTTGTTTGTCATTTAGTGGTCATTTGCTTCGCTGTCATTTAGTTGCTATTTTTTAACTTTAAGTACTTTAGGCACTTTAAGTACTCTAAGTACTTCTTTTTGTTTATTCGCAATTTTTAGTTTTTAGTTTTCAACTTTAAGTACTTCTAAAACCTTCCCAATGAACAACATTCTCAGTTTTATTTCTCTGAAACGAATGTCTGTTAACGTCAACATTATCTGCCGGATATGCAAGGGGCAACATAACAATCGGTTCGATATGTTCAGGAAGTTCAAGTATTTTTGAACATTTAAACTTATCAAATGCACAAATCCAACAAGTTGCAAGACCAAGGTCTGTAGCAGCAAGTGTCATGTGATCCACTGCAATTGAGACATCAATATCACAATGATCTTTGTTGTCATAACTACGTTTCCAACTTTTTGAATGATCACCACAAATCACTAATACTACGGGTGCATCATTTATCCATTCCCTTTTATAGCAAGAATTTATTTCATCACGTATTTCAGAATTCGTAATAACTATAAAATGCCATGGTTGTTTATTATTTGCAGAAGGTGCAATTCTTCCTGCTTCAAGAATTTGTTCTATTTTTTCCTTTTCAACCTCTTTGTCAAGATAATTTCTTGAGGAATAACGTCTTTTTGCTAAATCTAAAAAACTCATATTATTATATTTTCAATCTAAAAAAAATCATTTCAAAAATTTAAAATTTCCTTATCATCTTCATCCATTCTCCTTTTCTTATCTTCTCCTCTTCTCACTCCAGCCCCAAAGAAGTTTTTATTTTTTCAATCTTTGCGTGCAATTCACTACAAAGCAAATCATAATCCTCTCTCCTCTCTAATTTAGAATTCACACTAAAATAAAACTTGATTTTCGGCTCTGTTCCTGAAGGTCGTACTGATATTTTACTACCATCTTTTGTAAAAAATTGTAGTACATTGGATTTTGGGATGTCCATTGTTTTTTCACTATTTGTTTTAAGGTCAAATTCCTTTAATTTTAAATAGTCTTTTATTGCAACTACTTTTGAGCCGGCAATTTCTGTTGGAGGATAATTTCTGAATTTTATCATCATTTTTGTAATCTCCTCTGCCCCACTCTTTCCATGTTTATAAATTGAAAATAATGATTCAAAATAAAATCCATATTTGAGATAAACATCAATTAATTTATCGAACAATGTTTTTCCTTCTTTTTCAGCATTTGCGGCAATCTCTGCAATTATTAAGGCGGCTGTAACAGAATCTTTATCTCTCACAAAATCACCTATCATATATCCAAAACTTTCTTCTAATCCAACAATAAATATTTTTGAATTTTCATTTTTACGAATAGCATCTGCTATCCATTTAAATCCTGTAAGAGTGTCAAACTGTAGAATTTTGAAATAATCGGAAATATCTTTTATAAGCTCGGAGGTAACAATCGTTTTAACTGTAAATTCATTTCCTTTTAGCAAATTCTTTTCTTTCCATTTGCTTAAAATGTATTCCATAATAATTGCTCCTGTCTGATTACCATTCAAAAGCAAATATTCATTGTTTTGATCTTTCACTGCAATTCCAATTCTGTCAGCATCAGGATCGGTAGCCATTACAATATCTGCATCAAGTTTTTTTGCTTTGGTAATAGCCATTTCCAAAGCAGCAGGTTCTTCAGGATTTGGGGACTTTGCTGTTGGAAAATCTCCATCGGCAATCATCTGTTCTTCTACAACAAAAGTATTTTTGTACCCATTTTCTTTTAAAGCTCTTGGAACCATCACAGCACCTGTTCCATGCAAAGGAGTAAAAACAATTTTTATTTCATCCTTGTTTTCAAGCTCATCCGAAAGTAATTGCTTTTTAACTTCTTTTAAAAATTCAATATCAATTTCATCTCCAATTATTTCAATCAATTCATCATTACCATCAAACTTCACGTCCGAAATATCATTTATTTTCTGTACTTCATCAATAACATTTTTATCATGAGGTGTAACGAGTTGTGCACCATCATCCCAGTAAACCTTATAACCGTTGTATTCCTTAGGATTATGAGAAGCGGTAATTACTATTCCACTTTGACAATTGAGATACCTTAGAGCAAAAGAAAGTTCAGGAGTTGGTCGCATTCCGTCAAAAAGATAAACCTTTATTCCGTTTGCAGAACATACATCAGCGGTGGTTTTGGCAAACAAAGTGTTATTATGTCGGCAATCATAAGCTATTGCTAACTTAATTTGTTGCTTTGGAAACTTCATTTTTAGATAATTACAAAGTCCTTGTGTTGCCATTCCAATAGTATAAATATTCATCCTATTGGTTCCTGCTCCCATAATACCACGCATTCCACCTGTGCCAAATTCAAGATCTTTATAAAATGAATCAACTAATTTATCAGTATTATTCTTAAGTAATTCCCTTATTTCATCCTTAAAATTTTCATCATAATTTCCATCAAGCCATTTATTGACTCTTGCCATTATCTTTTTATCTATCATATTTTTTATTTTAATTTATTTATACATTCAACCAAACTATCTCGCCAGTATGGGATTTTAATACTTAGAGTTTTTTTAATTTTTGTTTTATCCAAAACACTAAATTGCGGACGTTGTGCGGGCAATGGAAATTCCTCAGTATGAAGTGGATTTACCTCACAATCAATAGCTGAAATATCAACAATTGCTTTAGCAAAATCGAACCAACTTGCAACACCCTCATTTGTAAAATGAAAAATTCCTCTAGCATTTTTGTCTATCAATTTTAGAATTACCTCTGCCAAATCATAAGCATAAGTAGGGGTTCCTACTTGATCAAAAACAACATTCAATACACCTCTCTCATTAGCATATTTCCTCATGCTTTTTACAAAATTATGTCCATGTGAGGAATAGAGCCAAGCAGTACGAATAATGATGTAATCCTTTGTTGCATTAATTATTTCCTTTTCTCCGGCAAATTTAGTTTTACCATAAGCAGATGCAGGATTTGGTAATTCGTCTTCTTTGTAAGGAATATTATTATTCCCGTCAAAAACAAAATCTGTTGAGATTTGAACTATTTTAGCATTATTATTTTTTGTTACCTCAGCTAATATTCCCGGGGCTTTTGCATTTAATTCAGTAGCTTTTTCATAAGAATCTTCTGCTTTATCAACGGCTGTAAATGCTGCACAATTTATTACACAATCAATATTTTTATTCTCAAACAAAGACTCAACTTCATTTTTATTGGTAATATCAAGCTCTTCAACATCTGTAAAAATAAAATTGAATTGAGGGTAATTCTTGGCAACTTGACTTATCTCATGCCCAAGTTGTCCATTTGAACCGGTAATTAAAATATTTTTCATAAATTTTGTTAGTTGTTTAAAAAACTGGAATTTAAAAAATCTCAAATTATATTTGAGACTCAAAGTTAATAAATATAATTAACTAATTGCAAATTTAAAAATATTTTGAGGAATTGTTTATCCATACGGACAAGTTTTGTTTATTTGTTTATTTGTTTGTCATTTAGTGGTCATTTGCTTCGCTGTCATTTAGTTGCTATTTTTTAACTTTAAGGACTTTAGGCACTTTAAGTACTTCTTATTGTTTATTTGTTTGTCATTTAGTGGTCATTTGCTTCGCTGTCATTTAGTTGCTATTTTTTAACTTTAAGTACTTTAGGCACTCTAGGCACTTTAAGTACTTCTTTTTGTTTATTTGTTTGTCATTT
>JAYEOP010000158.1 GCA_034723125.1 Bacteroidota bacterium
TGCCTCTAAGAAAACTATCAAATTTTATGATTTCTAAGATTTTTGACCTGCCTTTGCCGTCAGGCAGGTGAGATTTTTATTTTTTGAGACGAGGCGATGCCTTAGCATCAGTGAGTTGAGAAAGATAGGAATCTAATTTTGCAGAGTTTTCTTAGAGACACTAAATATAAACTGTTGGAAAGAAAAGGAGAAGTTGGAGCAGGACGGTGTATAAATTAATTGGCTCATAATGGAATTTAAAAGGGAGCAGGAAAAACAAAAAGCAACTTAAAATGAATTACACATTATTTGGCAATAACTTTCTTGTAATTATTTAGCAATTTTTTTACAATCGTTAAATTATCATATTTGTTTTTTACAAGCTCCACAGCATTGTTACTTATTTTTTTTGCGAAAGCATTATCATTTATCAACTGTTCTATTCTGTTTACAAATTCCTCTTTTGAATCAGCTATCAAAATATTTTCTTCATCTGTATATTCAATTCCTTCAGCACCTATTGATGTTGAAATAATTACTTTGCCAAGTGCCATACCTTCTACAATTTTTATTCGCATTCCGCTACCCGATAACAAAGGAACAATCATTACAGATTTTGAATTCATAAAATCGATTGCACTATTTACTTCCCCTACAATTTCAATATTTTTCTTGTTTAATTTTTTAATTTTCTCCGGCATATTCCTTCCTGCGATATAAAATTTTAGGTCAGGAAATTTTATATTTATCTTTGGCCAAATATCATTTATAAACCAATTTACAGCTTCCATGTTGGGCATCCAATCAAGAGCACCTATATGAAAAAGAGAAATTTGTTGGGGATTTTCTTTTCTGTCTTCAAACCTTTGCATTTCAATTCCTGATGCTGTGGGAAATACTGGCTTTGTACATCCGGCTTTGATAAAAAAATCACCGTCAACTTTTGTGATTGGAACTATTGCATCAAAAGTATTAAGAGTTCCTATTTCGTATTTTTTTAATCGTTTTACTAAAATATTTAAATAGATTTTTTTCAAACCAAAGTGGGTTGAACTTGCCATACGTTCCCAAATTTTGTACTCAATGTTATGCGAACGCATTACTATTTTTGCTTTTGAATGCTTTCTGATATCCTCAACATAGATTGCTTCTTTGAGACTCTCAATATGTACAATGTCAAAGTCTTCTTCTTTTAAAATCCGTATAAGTTTCCTTCTAAAGTTCTCATTTTCATACCTCGAAATATAATATGGCATTTTTGAAAAAAGAAGATTTTTTAATGCAGAAGCAAAAGTGATTTCACTATTTACTTTTACAGTATTTATTTGTGCAAGTTTTTTAAAATCATCAGGAAGGTCTTCAATACTCACATTGTGTTTTGGCGTAACAGGAACAAGCAAAGTTGTGTTGCATCCAAGCTCCCAAAAAGCTTTGGTCATATTGTACATGGCAATAGCACCTCCATCTTTTAAAGGATATGGCATCCTGAAACATAGTTGAAGAATCTTCATTTTATTTTTTACTTAAGTTGTTTTTCATATTTCCCCTTTTCGACTGAAAAAATTCATACACCAAATAATATTTTGATAAAACTTTAGAGAAAAACTCACTTCCGAAATGTATAGAATCTTTATTTGCTTTATAAACGAGGATAAGTCCTATTGGTAAAAGAATAAATACAGGAAGCCACATACCTATCCAAGGTTCTAAAACATATTTTTTCGCAAGTTTTTCGCCTATTATTGAAATTATATGAAAAGCAATAAACATAAATACAGAAACAATACTTGGTAAGCCAAGTCCTCCTTTTCTAATAATCGCACCCATAGGAGCACCCATCAAAAATAGAATAATAATTACGAGTGAAAGAATGATTTTTCTGTGCCATTCGATTTGATACCGTATAAGTGCATTTTTTTGAAATTCAGCTTTTATTGAAGGATTTCGTAAAATGAATTTTATAGTTCGTGCATTTGATTTTGCTCTGCCAAGAATATTATTGTTGTTTTTAATAAAATTACTGATAAAATTTGCTGAATCAAAATGCATTTCACGGGCTTCATAATCACTAAGGCTACTATCACGCAAAAAATACAAATAGGGTTTCAGGTATTCTCTTGTTTGTTCTTCAAGAATAACTTTTTCTTTTTCAATAGAATCCTGCTTTGCTTTTAGTTCAGTCATATTAAGCATTCGATAATTCCCTCTGAATAAATTAACATTTGTTCTGTCAAATTCAAATTGTGATAAGTCAAATTTTATTTCATATTCTTTAAACTTTGTCTTGCTATGCGGTAATCTTATATGACTATTTTTTAAATTTCTTATTTCTTCATATCTGTATCCATCAAACAAAGTAATAGTTAGCCATCTTTGATTCTCAGAAATACTCATTTTCCCACTTTCGGCTTTTATTACAATATTATTATCAGTACCCTTAGTGTGATCATACACCAATACATCTTTTATTTCATTAGTGTTGTTATCCTTTTCTTTTACTCTGATACTGTAACCGTCAATTCCATTATAAAAAACTCCTTCTCTTATATCAAAGGCAGGTTTTTGGGTTTTAACATCCCATAGCAAAGCACCGAACCTTAAGTTCGCTTTTGGTAAAGCATAGTTTGAAAATAAAAATGAACCAAATGCAAAAAATATTACAAGAATACCAAGGGGTCTGAATATTCGTACAAGAGAAACACCCGAGGATTTGTAAGCCATCAATTCATTGTTCTCGGCAAGGCTACCAAAAGTCATCATTGAAGATAGCAATACTGCTAAGGGTAACGCTAAAGGAATAAGGTGAGCAGATGCAAAAAAGATAAGTTCAAAAATAACATACCACTCCAGTCCTTTGCCTGCAAGATCATCTATATATTTCCATAAAAATTGCATTATTAACACAAATAAGGAAATAAAAAATGTTGCAAAGAAGGGAGCTGTAAAATACTTTATTGATAACTTATTTAACTTTTTCACTGTTTCTCGCTGATTGCAATTATGGTGCAAATTAAAATAAATAAATTTGTCTTTGTGAATTAATGACAAGAAGATAATTTGCGAATAATTATTAAATAAAGTTCATTTCAATATATTGCAGATATACTTGTTGACACTACAAGTCGGCAGTTCGCAGTCAAATTCCGAATAAACAAAAAGAAGTACTTAAAGTGCCTAGAGTGCCTAAAGTACTTAAAGTTATGTGTTACGGATAAACAAATCACCAAATAAACAAATAAACAATTCTTCTTAGCGTTCTTTGCGTCTTTGCGTGAAATTACTCCTATTCATCAGATTGCCACAGTCGTTCCTCCTTCGCAATGACGGTATCTTGGAGCTTTCGAATAAAGAAGTCGGCAGTCTTCAGTCGGCAGTCAAATTCCGAATAAACAAAAAGAAGTACTTAAAGTGCCTAGAGTGCCTAAAGTACTTAAAGTTATGTGTTACGGATAAACAAATCACCAAATAAACAAATAAACAATTCCAACAACAACCCATAAAGTCGTCATTGTGAGGGAGTATTCTGACAAAAACAATGTGATAATTTTACTACAATTATTAGTTGTCAGAATACGACCGCGACAATCTCGGGCTTTTTAGCAGAGGTAGTAAAAAAAGCATCCTACTTTTATTCATCAGATTGCCACAGTCGTTCCTCCTTCGCAATGACGGTATCTTGGAGCTTTCGAATAAAGAAGTCAGCAGTCTTCAGTCCGCAGTCGGCAGTCAAATTTCGAATAAACAGATCCTCCTTCGCTAAAGCTACGGAGGAGAATCTAACCAAATAAACAATTCTTCTTAGCGTTCTTTGCGTCTTTGCGTGAAATTACTCCTATTCATCAGATTGCCACAGTCGTTCCTCCTTCGCAATGACGGTATCTTGGAGCTTTCGAATAAAGAAGTCGGCA
>JAYEOP010000159.1 GCA_034723125.1 Bacteroidota bacterium
TTTTACCTCTTTTGTGTTTTCTCCTTGAGGAGAAATTATAAGGTAAAAACTCAAATTATTATATTGGAAATTTCAGGATTGGTAATTTGGCTACCTACTGGAGATTGAGGACTGTTTTTGACTACACGCCTTCTGTTTGTCGTGAAGATCTATCCAGTTAGATAATTGGTTATATCGCATCGCGATTGAGGGACTGCCGACTGCCGACTGCTTACTGCCGACTGCTTACTGCCGACTGCTTACTGCCGACTGAAGACTGCTTACTGAAGACTGCCGACTGCGTACTGCCTACTTAATCGTATTATAATAATTTTCTATTTTTAAAAAGTTTGCCTGTTTTTGAATTTCATGCAGTTTGTTAACAGAAGGAATATGATAGAAGTGATTATTGAAAAAAACAATTTGTAATTTGTACCATTCCTTTTGAGTATCAACAAAGTTATATGCTTTCCATTCTTTAAAAAGATTATTGCTAATTTCAGAAAAATCACTTCTGCCAAGATAGTATAGGTCAGCATCACATATAATTTTTTCTAATTTAGTTGTTGGCTGAGTGGTAATTTCAGTTGCAAGAATTAATTTGGAAATTTTAGAAATATCCTTTTCTGAATACCCGAATTTTGGCAGATTGTCCTCAGCAAATTTTACTGATTCTTTTTCGTGCCCTTTATAGGCAAACATAAAACCCGTATCGTGAAAAAGTGCAGCTACTAATAAAATTGAGGTTTCGTAATCGTTTATATTTTCTGTTTTGGCAATTTTTTTTGCAGAACTAACAACATCAAGTGTATGATTTACATTATGATAATATAATCTGGAGTCAAGATTATTTTTGAGTTTGTTAACAACAAAATCTGTAGCTTTTATTAAATCCATATATATTTATATTTATATATTAGTTGTATGTAAAGATATTACTTTTGTTGCTCAAAGTTTATACCACTCAAAAAAGTATTTGCTAAATAACAGATATAGAAATTATAAGAACTGTTTTAACTTATTTTAGTAGATTTATTATCGTAATTTTGGGAAAATAATTCTAAAATATGGAATGGATTTTCATAAAAAGATAATTGAATTTGTTTTATTCTTTTAAAATATTGTATTTTTGACGTTATAAAAAAATTATTAATATTTATCAGACGCTATGATAATAAATATTTTTGAAGATTACCGCAACATAAAAGACAGAGATGGTTTTTCATAAATTGAAATTATTTTTTTAAATTTACAATTTTTTGAAAAACATTTTAAATTTTAAACATGAATTTACCATTTGCTGAACCTTACAAAATAAAAGTAGTAGAGACTGTAAAAAGAAGTACAAGAGAACAAAGAGAAAAGTGGATAAAAGAAGCCGATTATAATTTATTTAAACTTAGTAGTGAACACGTTTATATTGATTTGTTAACCGATTCGGGAACAGGTGCAATGAGCGATCTTCAGTGGTCGGAAATAATGAAAGGGGATGAAAGTTATGCAGGAGCAAAATCCTATTTTAACTTAAAAGAAACAATAAAAGATATTACAGGCTTTGAATATTTTTTACCTACACATCAAGGAAGGGCTGCCGAAAATGTTTTGTTTTCTGTTTTAATAAAGGAAGGAGATTTTATCCCTGGCAACTCTCATTTTGATACAACAAAAGGGCATATAGAATTTAGGAAAGCCACAGCTGTTGATTGCATTATTGACGAAGCATCCGATACTAAAAATCAGCATCCGTTCAAAGGGAATTTAGATTTGAACAAGCTGGAGGATGTTTTTAAGAATAATCCAATAAAAAAAATTCCTTTTATTGTTGTTACTGTTACTTGCAATACTCCCGGTGGTCAGCCTGTGTCTATGCAAAACCTTAAGGATGTATATACAATGGCAAAAAAATATGGATCATTAGTGATTTTTGATTCTGCACGTTTTGCTGAAAATGCATATTTTATAAAAATTAGAGAAAAAGGATATCAGGATAAAACTATTAAGGAAATTGTAAAAGAAATGTTTTCTTATGCCGATGGAATGACTATGAGTAGTAAGAAAGATGCTATTGTAAATATGGGTGGTTTTATCGGACTTAATAGCGAGAAATTATTTAAAGAAGCAACTGTTTTTAATATTATGTTTGAGGGCTACATCACTTACGGTGGAATGTCGGGTAGAGATATGAATGCTTTGGCACAAGGATTAAGAGAAGGAATTGAATTTGAATATCTGGAATCACGTATT
Source organism: Bacteroidota bacterium (assembly GCA_034723125.1). Classification (NCBI taxonomy): domain Bacteria; kingdom Pseudomonadati; phylum Bacteroidota; species Bacteroidota bacterium. The sequence continues at coordinate 2,224 of JAYEOP010000159.1, forward strand.
AATCAAATTGCGTATCTTGGTGAAAAACTTAAAGAACGAGGAGTGATAAGCCAAGAACCTTTTGGAGGTCATGCTGTTTTTGTGGATGTTAAAAAGTTTTTACCTCATATTCCTCAAAGTCAATATCCTGCACAATTACTAGGAGTTGAATTATACATTGAAGGTGGAGTAAGAGCTGTTGAAATAGGAACATTGCTCGCTGATAGAGACCCTGTTACAAGAAAAGATAGATTTCCTGAGCTTGAATTTTTGAGATTAGCAATTCCACGCAGAGTTTATACTTACAAGCATATAGATTATGTAGTGGCTTGTTTGTCAAATATTTATGAAAGAAGAAATGAATATAAAAATGGCTTTAAAATAAAATATGAAGCCCCTATTATGAGGCATTTTACAGTTGAATTAGAACGAATATAAATATAATTTTCAGATAATATTTTGCTCAAAGATTTTTTTTTATTAAATTAAAATATTCGATTTTTTAATAAAAGTTTTATAATTTCGTAATCAATATTAATCTCTTTAAAATAAGTAGTTATGAACATAAATGATATAGAAAAACTCATTGGTAAAAATGCTGATAGTCTTTTAGGATTTGATTCACCTAAAATTTCCAAAGAACGTTTATATCTTCCTTCACCAACATTTGTTGATGATGTATGGATGGGAACAAACAGAAACATTAAAGTATTAAGAAATTTACAATCTATATACGGACACGGACGATTAGCAAATACAGGTTATATGTCTGTATTGCCTGTTGACCAAGGAATAGAACATACAGCAGGTGCATCATTTGCTCCTAATCCTGATTATTTTGATCCCGAAAAAATCATTGAACTTGCAATGGAAGGTGGCTGTAACGCTGTTGCTTCAACTATGGGTGTGTTTGCTTCAATTGCCAGAAAATATGCTCATAAAATTCCATTTATTATAAAATTTAATCATAACGAGCTTCTTACATATCCCAATAAATTTGACCAAATTAATTACGGTTCTGTTGAAGATGCCTGGAATATGGGTGCTGCCGCAGTAGGTGCAACAATTTATTTTGGTTCCGAAGAATCATCCCGACAAATTGAAGAGGTTGCAAGAGCTTTTGAAATTGCTCATGAACTTGGTATGGCAACAATTTTATGGTGCTATGCACGAAATAATGACTTCAAAAAAGATGGGGTTGATTATCACACTTCAGCGGATATTACAGGTCAAGCAAATCATCTTGGCTCAACCATACAAGCAGATATTGTTAAGCAAAAATTACCTACTGTAAACGGAGGATTTACAAAAATTGGCTTTGCTAAAACACATCCGAAAATGTACAGTGAACTTTGCTCAGACCATCCAATTGACCTTACAAGATATCAACTTGCAAACTCCTACATGGGGCGAATTGGCTTAATTAATTCTGGTGGTGCCTCAGGTGGAGATTCCGACCTTGAAGAAGCAGTAATGACTGCAATTATTAACAAAAGAGCTGGTGGAACAGGACTGATTTCAGGAAGAAAAGCTTTCCAAAGACCAATGAACGAAGGTGTTGGATTGTTGAATGCAATTCAGGATGTGTATCTTGAGAAGGGAATTACAATAGTTTAAAAGGCTAAAACCAAGCCGAAGAATGTTGACTTGTTGATTTGTTTATATTTTCTCGCAAAGACG
>JAYEOP010000160.1 GCA_034723125.1 Bacteroidota bacterium
CACGATGTTAGAACTTATTTTAAAAATACCACAGAGATTGTGATACTGCCGGAATTGACTAAAGCCGGGGTAGTTATACTTACTTAAAATCATCTATCTTTTACGCTCTCTCCCTTTAATATATCTATTTAATGCCTCTTTAGATGCCAGCCAATTACGGCCATCCTTGTGAGCCTCTAATTTACCGGTACGGGCTAAAAGATTAAGATACTTTTTATCATATCTTGTGTCTTTAGCAAGTTCCGCTAAACTAACATATTTTTCTTTAACTAAAGATTTGGGCGTAACAACTTTTAAATATATATCAAGAGTTCTTTCAACTGCCCTGGCAATAAAATTAACAAAAGAAGAATAATCGCCCTTATCCGCCAGACTCAAAGCCATATAATAACGCTTTCTGTCAGTTTTCATTACCGCCACCAAAGGAAAACCAACTTGCATTAATATAATATTCATCACAAGCCTTGAGGTACGGCCATTACCGTCAAAAAATGAATGAATATATACCAACTTATGATGCATTATACTTGCCAATTCAACTGGGTGTAATTTTCTATTGCCAAAACACCACTTAATTAATTTTCTCATCAACTTCGGTACATCAATAGCTTCCGGCGGTTTATGGGATGCGCCGCCATATATTTTTAATATGGTTTAGCTTTATTTTTTAACTATACCATATTAGGAAGATTTATCAATTACCTTATTCTGGATCATGTTATTCTCTTTAAGGCCTTTATTCCCAATCCACGATCAAAATTCCCTGACCTCGCTTTTTCACCACCAGCTTCTGCCCTTTCCTCCACTTAAGCACATCCAATATCTCCCGGGGCAAAGTTACGCCCAGACTGTTGCCATGTTTGTAGATCTTGCGAATCTCATTGTTTTTAAGTTTTCTACGCATAATTTTTTCCTTAAGCTTACGTATACATTAAAATGTATATTTAAATGTATACGTAATATTTATCTATTTTTATTATAGCAAAAAAACAGGTTCAAATAAACCTGCTTTTTTTCGCCAAATTATTTAATTTTTCACTTTTTTAAATATACTGTCGTAGTCGGATATGCGATTTCAATATTCTCCTTTTGAAATTTATCTACAATCTCCAGATTAATTTCCTCCTGCGCGTCCATGTATTTATTGTAATCCGCGCTCGCAATGTAATAGACAATTTCATGGACCAAACTAGAATCGCCGAATTCTTTAAAATTCACCCGATCTAGCTCAAGCAATTCCTGCTGGTTTATTATTTCTTTTATCATAGTTGGAATTTGTTTAAGCTTGTCTATTTTTGTTTCATAGCTAACGCCAATCGAAAATACCACGCGCCGCTTTTCCATCTGGCCGAAATTCTGCACCCGCGAACTGGTCATGTCCGTATTGGACATAATTATTTCTTCTCCCTGCAGGGCGGTTATGCGGGTTGTTTTTATGCCCACATGCTTGACCGTACCCAAATTTTCGCCGACAATTATAAAATCTCCCTGCTTAAACGGCTTGTCAAAATGAATCGCCAAAGAAGAAAACAGATCACCCAGTATATTCTGCAAAGCCAGACCGATCGCGATCCCGCCGATACCCAGTCCGGCAATTAGCGATGTCACGTTATACCCCAAATTCGATAAAATAAGGATTAAAGCACCGACCCATAATATAATCTTCATAATCACGCTTAAAGCTTTTATGATACCGGTTTGCCCTCCCTCTTCTTTTTTTCTTTCTGTTATTTTTTTGGCGCCAAAATCAAGTAAATCAGCGATAAACCGGATGGCGTAAAAAACCATTACTATCAGTAAAATATTAAATAGCCATTTGCCCGCGATATCAGGTAATTTAATAAATCGCGAGGAGAAAAAAACAGAAACAGTAAAATAAAAAGGCCAGCCGATGGCGCTAATAGCATCAATTACCGCGTCATCAATCTCGGTTTTGGTTTTCTTAAATACCTTTTTTAATCGAGCGATAACTGCTATTTTAAATATTTTTAAAATAACTAAGGTAATAATAAAAACAAAAGCTACCTTAAAATAAGCAGCTATTTCCATGCCCATAAATTCATAATCAGAAAAATAATTAAACCAATTGTTAAATAAATCCATAAAATTGTAATGTTAATCTATTAAATTTTCTAAAATAATCCATGCGTTTATCTCTTGTTTTAATTTTAGCAAATCAGGTTCGAACCTGCAAGCTCCCGTACTAAAAATCACAGCTAAAATTAGCTGTGATTTTATTTGCACGGGTGTTGGAAATCGGTTAGAACGTGGTTTCAAGAAAATACCGGCGTAGTTTTACTGCCCGATCTAAGTAAAACTACTATCAGTAGTTTATAAAAAACTATCTTGCTTCGCCATATTTATTATCTGCTAGTTCACCTTTCTTAAATAACAAAAAAGTAAAAAATAATACTGGAACAAAGGTAAAGCCTGCGAGCGGACCAGGCAATCCAATATCATGTAATCTTTTAATATTGAAGCACACCATTCCCAAAAAATAGAACAGTACTACCAACTAAGCCTTACCCCAAAATTTAGACAGTATGCTAAGATATAATTAAGGCATAAAAAATCTAAATCATATGGGTAATATTAAACGTAAACATTCAACATCATTCAAAATTAGAGTCGCCCTGGATCTCATTAAGGAAAAAGAATCAGTAGCCGTCATCTGTTCTCGCTATAGCATACACCCTACACAAGCCAGAAGGTGGAAAGACCGGGCATTGGAAATACTAACCTCCGGTTTCGATAATAAATCCGCTGCCAAAAAAAAGAAAAAAGATGAATTAATCGAAGAACTTTACAAGCAGATTGGCCAATCCAAAGTTGAAATGGACTGGCTAAAAAAAAATATGGGAATTGCCTAAAAAGGAGCGCCATCAGTTTATTAAGCCGGAACACAAGGACATATCTATCGCGCGCCAATGCGAGCTTCTCGGATTATGCCGCGGGAGTTATTATTACCGGTCTAAGCCGGAAAACGAAAAAAACATTTACCTGATGCGCCGGATCGATGAGATCTATACCAAGTATCCATATTACGGAATACCTAAAATGACTGCCCAACTCAATCGCGAGAAAGAAAAAGTCAATCATAAGCGCATAGAACGGCTGATGAACATAATGGGCATCCAGGCAATACGGCCAAAGCGGAATCTAAGTAAAAACGCTAAAGAACACGTAAAATACCCTTATTTACTGAACAAAGTTGATATCAACCACCCAAACCATGTCTGGGGAACTGATATCACCTATATTCGCGCTAATGGCAAATGGTTCTATCTGGTAGCTATCCTGGATTGGCATTCGCGCTACGTAATCAGCTGGAAATTGTCGCGCAGTCTGGAATCTGACTTTTGCATTGCTTGCCTCAAAGAGGCGCTTACAATCGCTTTGCCCGAAATAAACAATTCCGATCAGGGCGTTCAGTTTACAGCCGAAGACTACTTGTCTGTATTGGAAGCGCATGAGTCAATTAAAATCAGCATGGATGGACGAGGCCGATGTTTTGATAATATTTTTACCGAGCGGTTATGGCGAAGCGTCAAATACGAAGAAGTCTATCTGAAAGAATATAATTCGTTTGCCGATGCGCACCAGTCGCTTGCTGTATATTTTCACACCTACAACTACGAACGCATCCACGAGAATCTAAATTATCAAACGCCGTCAGAAATCTATTTCGGCATCAATTTGGATGAACCGCGGAAAAACGAAGCCACAGAATCATCCCTGAGCCCCGCATGGATAGCCAGACGACGCCTTATACCTGAATCGCCGAAACATTTTATCACTCCAATTATTAATAATCAAAAGGTCGAAATTAGTCACATTAATTGCCAAAATACTGTCTAAAGAATGGGGGGAGGTAAA
>JAYEOP010000161.1 GCA_034723125.1 Bacteroidota bacterium
CACCACTCATCACTCATCACTCACCACTCATCACTCACCGCTCACCACTCACAACTCAATCTTATAAACAATTACATTTTTTTATTGTAGATAAGAAAGCTGCTTGCTCAAACTTTTTTGATAAAAAAAATTATACTTTTGGACTTTTTAAAATCATTTATTTAATTTAGATAATGCACAAATTAGAAAAAATTGCCACTCAAGTACGTAGAGATATTTTACGAATGGTTACAAATGCAAAATCAGGACACCCCGGTGGTTCAATTGGATGTGCTGATTTTTTAACTGTTCTTTACTTTGACCATTTAAATATTAATCCTAAAAATTTCACAATGGATGGTGCAGGAGAAGATATTTTCTTTTTATCAAATGGGCATCTTTCTCCTTTATGGTACAGCGTTTTAGCACGAAGAGGTTTTTTTACTGTTGAAGAATTAAAAACTTTTAGAATTTACGGCTCACGATTGCAAGGGCATCCTACAAATCATAATAATTTAGCTGGAATAAGAATTGCATCAGGTTCCTTGGGTCAGGGAATTAGTAATGCTGCCGGTGCTGCTTTATCAAAAAAATTAAATGAAGATTCAGGGATAATTTATTCACTTCATGGTGATGGTGAGTTGCAGGAAGGACAAAACTGGGAAGCACTTATGTTTGCGGCACAGCACAAAATAGATAATATGATTATTACAATAGATTACAACAAAAAACAAATCGATGGTTCCATTGATGATGTTGTTAGTCTTGGCAATTTGAAAAATAAAATTGATAGTTTTGGATGGATAACCCTTGAAATGGATGGACATAACATTCCTGAAATTTCCAAAACATTGAAAAAAGCAGTTGACATGACAGGAAATAAAAAGCCTATATGTATAATCATGAATTCCACTATGGGAAAGGGAGTTGATTTTATGGAAGATGATCACAAGTGGCATGGTTCCCCATTAAGCGAAGAACAATTGGCGGAAGCCTTGACTCAGTTGGACGAAACAATTGGTGATTTTTAAAAAATTATATTATGAAAAAACGAATTATATTAATTCTTATTTCTGTTATTTTGGTTTCATTTGTAAGCAATGACCTTTTTGCTCAAAATCGAAAAACACGAATACTTTTTTTGCTTGATGGCTCAGGGAGTATGTGGGGGCAATGGGATAAAGAACAAAAAATTGTTGCTGCAAAAAGACTTCTTACTGATTTGGTTGATAGCCTCGGAGATGTAGAGCATGTAGAACTTGCATTGCGTGCTTACGGACATAGAAGCCCAAAATATAAACAGGATTGTAAAGATACAAGACTTGAAGTACCATTTGGAAGAAATAACAAACAACAAATTATTGATAAACTTAAAAAAATTACTCCTAAAGGAACAACCCCAATTGCTTACTCATTATCAATGGCAGCAAATGATTTTCCTAAAGCTGCCATGACACGAAATATTATTATTTTGATAACAGATGGAATTGAGGAATGTGATGGTGATCCTTGTGCTGTTTCTATTGCTCTTCAAAAACGAAATGTTATTTTAAAACCCTTTATTATCGGACTTGGTATTGATGAAGAATTTGTAAAAAATTTGGATTGTGTAGGTACATTTTTTAATGCAAAAGATGAGAAAACATTTACTGAAATAATGAGTGTGATTATTTCTAATGCCTTAAATAATACAACATCTCAGGTAAGTCTTTTGGATATTTATGGAAAGCCAACAGAAACAGATGTAAATATGACTTTTTATGATGCAAAATCAGGAATTATAAAATATAATTTTTATCATACAATTAATTATAAAGGTTTTCCTGACACATTAATTCTTGATCCACTTCAAAAATATAATATTACTGTTCACACAATTCCACCTGTTTATAAAAAAAATGTTGAACTTGTTTCAGGGAAGCATAATGTAATTCCAATTGATGCACCGCAGGGATATTTGAATTTAAAGATAAAAGGAATAACAAATTATAGAAATTTAAAAGCAATTATAAAAAAACAAGGTTCTCATGAAATTCTTCATGTTCAGGATTTTAAATCAACACAAAAATATATTGTAGGTAAATACGACATAGAAATACTTTCATTACCACGAATAAAAGTTAATGGTGTTGATATAAAACAAAGTCATACAAATACACTGGAGATACCACAGCCGGGAAAAGTAAATATATATACATCGCGTTCTACTTTAGGAAGTATTTATCAGTTAAAAAATGGTAAATTAAAGTGGGTAACAGATATTAGTCCGGATGTAAGGACACAAATTGTTATTATGCAACCTGGGGAATATAGAATTTCTTATCGTAGAAAGAGTTCTAATAAAACCTCATATACAAATAACAAAAAGTTTAAGGTAACTTCTGGTGGCTCAGTTACTATGAATCTGTAAAATTATATTAAAATAAAAATGAAAGAATACATAAACAAAGGAAATAAAGCAACAAGAAGTGGTTTTGGAGAAGGACTTTTAGAAGTAGCAAAAACGAACAAAAATGTTGTTGCATTAGCAGCCGATTTAACAGCTTCTGTAAAAATGAATCTTTTTCAAAAAGAGTTTCCCAAAAGATTTTTTCAGGCAGGTATTGCTGAAGCAAATATGATGGGTGTTGCAGCAGGAATGACTATTGGAGGGAAAATTCCATTTGCAGGTACTTTTGCAAATTTTGCTTCAGGAAGGGTTTATGACCAAATAAGACAATCAATTGCTTATTCAAATAAAAATGTAAAAATATGTGCTTCTCACTCAGGGCTAACTGTTGGGGAAGATGGGGCGACTCATCAAATATTGGAAGATATTGGATTGATGAAAATGTTACCTAATATGCTTGTTATAAATACTTGCGATTTTAATCAAACAAAAGCTGCAACTATTGCCATTGCTGATTATATCGGTCCTGTTTATTTGAGATTCGGAAGACCGGGAGTTCCTAATTTTACAGATGAAAATCAGAAATTTGAAATAGGAAAAGGAATTTTAATGAAAGAGGGAAAAGATGTTACAATAATTGCAACAGGACACCATGTTTGGAAATCCATTGAAGCCTCTAAGTTGTTAGCAAAAAAAGGAATAGATGCAGAAGTAATAAATATTCATACAATTAAACCTCTTGATGAAGATTTGATATTGAAATCTGTGAGTAAAACAGGTTGCGTTGTTAGTGCAGAAGAACATCAAAAAAATGGTGGACTTGGAGATTCTATTGCACAACTATTAAGTTGTAAGATGCCTACACCTATGGAAATGGTTGCTGTAAATGATAGATTTGGTGAAAGTGGAAAATCCGATGAGTTGTTAGCAAAATTTAATATTGATACAGTTGATATTGTTGAAGCAGTTGTAAGAGTAAGAAGACGGAAGTAAGGCAGTAAGCAGTCGCCAGTAGGCAGTCTTCAGTAAGCAGTCTTCAGTAAGCAGTCTTCAGTAGGCAGTCTTCAGTTAGGTGCGAATGTAATTGGTTGGTAGTCAGTATCTATTAGGAATTGAATTTGTAAATAAACAAAAAGAAGTACTTAGAGTACTAAAGTGCCTAAAGTACTTAAAGTTAAAAAAATAGCAACTAAATGACAGCGAAGCAAATGACCACTAAATGACAAACAAATAAACAAAAAGAAGTACTTAGAGTACTTAAAGTGCCTAAAGTACTTAAAGTTAAAAAATAGCAACTAAATGAAAGCGAAGCAAATGACCACTAAATGACAAACAAATAAACAAAAAGAAGTACTTAAAGTGCCTAGAGTGCCTAAAGTACTTAAAGTTAAAAAATAGCAACTAAATGACAGCGAAGCAAATGACCACTAAATGACAAACAAATAAACAAAAAGAAGTACTTAAAGTGCCTAGAGTGCCTAAAGTACTTAAAGTTAAAAAATAGCAA
>JAYEOP010000162.1 GCA_034723125.1 Bacteroidota bacterium
AAGAAGTTAAAGAGGTATGGAAATTTGTAAATTATATTAGCACAGAAGTTCCCGAAGGAAATTTACCCAAGGATGAATTATTAAAAACCGTTAGTAATTTGAAAAAAGATATGGATGAACTTAAGAAGAAGTGGAATTGAAAGCTTTTTATACCAAACCGCCAAGTACAGCCTGTGCCGAATACTTTAGATAAGACCCGCTTGGTTTATCCTAAACGAAGTTAAAGGGCTTGGTGTCCCGACCAAAAGGTGCGGGATAAATGTGAGAGCTGCACTTTGTTAGCCGTAGTTTTAACTAAGGAATATCAGCCGCCTACTCGATTGGTAGCTGACTTTTATTTATCCAAACTCCCATTCCTTTCAATCCATTTAGATTTATGTTCCTCGAAATTTTCTTTAGTTAAGCGAAGTTGATAGAAATCTTTAATTGATTTTAAAAAAAAGTTCGCATGTATTATAGTTACAACGTCCAAGTTATTCTCAACATAGTCATCAGCTTCCAAATATTCTAATTGACTTTTTGCAACTTCTGATATTCGCTCAATAACACCCATGTTAATGAACCCAATATTTACAAAGAATAGATTTTTCAAATCGTTAAGATGTTCAATCTCCAAATCTGTCTTGTAAATAAGCCTTTTTAGAACTTCTACAGAAGTATAAGTTGAATGAGCTAACTTGTCAATTTCGGATTGATTTGGTGTATAAATTTTTAATAATTCGATAATGGCAGTTTTTATTTCTGTAGCATAATCTTCTTCAGATTTGTCTAAAGGCTTTAAGACTGTGTGCTTATTGTCATCTAAGAATATTATCGCGTCATTACCGTGTAGAATTCTTCCGTTTGATGTTTTAATTCTGAAATCAGTTAAAGCTTTTTCAAAACGGTCAAGTTGATTATAAACGAGTGTAGTGGTTCTATTGAGAAGAAATTCTTTTCTTGTTTCCTTCATCTCGTTTCTCTGAAGACTTAATTCAACTCTTTGATTTTTTAACTCTGTTCTTTGAATTAAAATTGTAACAATTACACCTGCTAATGCCAAACCTGAAAAAACAGCATTTAAAGCTCCAAATGTATCTCCATACGTTCCACTTTTAGACCAATCAGAGAAAAAGCCATTTACGATAAATGGGAAAACTAAAGCCAAGATTAAAAATCCAATAGCAATCTTTAGAAATAATGGAAAATACTTGTCTTTCTCTTTTTTAGAATTGTCGCTCATGATGATTTTTTTTGTTTGCTGCTAACGAGTGGATATAATGACTGGTCATTATATTTCCATTATATATTTTGTAAAAAATTCCATAATTCAATATTATCCAATGGCTTATAAATTTTATCAAATCCCTTGTTGGTAATATAAGTATAAATTTCTGTAGTTTTAATATTTTCATATCCTTATAAATTTTGAATGTATATTACATCAGTTCACAAATTATAATAAAATTTTTACGATAAAACAAAATAATATTTTTTTTACCTTTTACACAACTTTTAATAAGCAAATTAGACTTAACGACAGTCTGTTTAATAACCCTAACCACCGATTAAATTTTTGTCAAATATAAAGCTATTTCTACTTTGCTCAAAAAATAATTTGCTTTTTTGGTTCATCACAATAATGAGTACTTTTGAACAAAAAAAACTATGTCAACAAGTTTAATATATCATGGTTTTGGATTGAAAAATCAGAAGTATCTAAAAACAGAATTTAAAGAAGGTAAAGTTTTCTTTCATATTCAAACAAAGGAAAACAATCTCAGGTGTAGTCAATGCGGAAGCAAAAAAGTAATAAAGCGAGGCTCAAAACAAAGAAAATTTAGAGGAGTTCCAATTGGTTTAAAACAAGTTATTTTTATAGCAAAAGTTCAACGTTTAGAATGTAAAGAATGTGGTGCTATCCAGCAAGAAGAATTGAAATATGCAGATAAAAAAAAAGTTATACCAATAAATTTAAACGATATGTAATATCCCTATTAGATGTTATGACAGTACAAGACATAGCTAATAATTTAGGGACAAGTTGGGGGTTTATAAAAAGCATAGACAAAAATTATTTAAAATATAAATACAAATCAATTGATATTAAGGATGTTAAATATATTGCAGTTGATGAATTTTCAATTAAAAAAGGGCATAAATATATGACTGTAGTAATGGATTTGGAAACAAAGCGCATTATTTATATAAATGAAGGTAGAACAAAAGAAAGCTTAACTCCAATATTGAAACGTTTTAAAAGATTTAGTATAATACTCAAAGCTATTGCAATGGATATGTGGCCTGCATATTTTAGTGCTGTAATGGAGTATTTACCAGATACTCATATTGTTTTTGACAGATTTCATATTGAAAAAAATTTAAATGAAACTATTTCAAATATTCGCAAAACTATCTTTAGAGATGAGGTTGATATTAACAAACGTAAACTGATTAAAGGAACCCGATGGCTTTTACTAAAGAACAGTCAAAATTTAAATGATAGTAAATGTGAAAAAGAAAGATTAGAAAAAGCTCTAAATATTAATAAACCATTAGCAATAGCCTATTATTTAAAGGAAGATTTAAAACAAATTTGGTTTCAAAATAATATTTCAGATGCAAAAAAGTTTTTAGGTTCTTGGGTTGCAAAAGCAATAGCTTCTGGAATAAAACTAATGAAAAAATTTGCTCATTTACTATTGGCTCATAGAACAGGTATTTTTAATTGGTTTTATTATAGAATTTCAACAGGACCTCTTGAAGGAATGAATAATAAGATTAAAGTTTTGAAAAGAAAAGCATATGGCTACCGAGATGTCCAATATTTTAAGCTTAAAATTTATAATTTACATCATGCTAAGTATCCATTATTGTGATGAACCGCTTTTTTTAGGTTGGTTTTTATTATACAATTGGAACTTATTTGTTTCAAAAAATAGTGCATATTATTTTTTAAACAAATAAATCAAATAGTAAATAAATTAATCCCTCAAGCAACGCACCGATAAGCCACAAGCCTTATTGAGGTCGTGCCGACTAACACTGCTGTAACTATAGCTCATGCACCGGAAACAGGCGTTACTGTCACTGTACTCGGTAGCGGTAGCACTCCACCATCTACCGTTGTAGCCAATACTGTTGAAATAACCATAGTCGTTACGGGAGCCACCCGGAAGGGCTGTAAAACCAGTTTCATTGGTTACTCTAAAATTGGTTGCTATATAGTTTGGGCTGGCTGTTTTTAGGTGTGGAATATTTAGGTTTGGGCTATTCCAATGTTTTATTCCGGTTTGTTTTAGTTTGCCACCGGCATTATCTTCACCTTCGAGATAGTCGGTTAACTTAGTCCACTCATCATCGCTAGGAACATGCCAGCCTTCAGGCGCCAAGCCTCTAGGGTCGTTTACGGCATACCAGTTGTACAATTTGCCATACCACACCCCATTTACCGGATCGTTGTCGTAATAACACCAAGCAGGCTCCTTATTTCCTCTTGCTTTTTCCCACTCTTCACGTGTTTTTGCATGAGGGATAGGGTCACCATTGCGGAATTTCTCAACATTGAGGTTTTCTGCCATCCATACTTGGTAGCCTATATTAAAGGCAGCAAAAATTAATAAATTCTTTTTCATATCTTTTTATTTAGGGTTTAAAAATATAATTGAATAAAATATTTTTTAACTGTTTTAATCTCATTCTATAAAATTTTATTTTACAAATATAAAACAAATATACTTAAATGATTTTTTATTTTTGGTTATATAGTCTTTGTTCCAATGAACGCCAACGACAGTCTGTTTAATAACCCAAACCACCGATTAAATTTTTGTCAAATATAAAGCTATTTCTGCTTTGCTCAAAAAAAGTAAATTATTTTTTGAGCAAAG
>JAYEOP010000163.1 GCA_034723125.1 Bacteroidota bacterium
CAGGATGCAAGATACAGGATGCAAGATGCAGGATGCAGGATGCAGGATGAAAAAATGTAGAGACAAATCACGATTTGTCTAAACCCAGCACAAAGAAAAAAAAACACAAAACAATAATAAGATGCAGGATACAAGATGCAGGATGCAGGATGCAGGATGAAAAATTTATGTTATTGTTTTTTAATAATTTTTTTTGCGTTCTTTGCGTCTTTGCGAGAACAAATAAATTGGATGCAGGATGCAAGATACAGGATACAAGATGCAGGATACAGGATACAGGATGCAAGATGCAGGATGCAAGATGCAAAATTTATGTTATTGTTTTTTAATAATTTTTTTTGCGTTCTTTGCGTCTTTGCGAGAACAAATAAATTGGATGCAGTATGCAAGATGCAGGATACAAGATGCAGGATGCAGGATAAAAAATACTGAATTTTAGAATAATCTAATCTTCAAATTTCTTTATTCTACCAAGTCCATTTCCTCCACTAAATGTCCTGCTCCGGCAAATTTATCAACTATAAAAAGAAAATAACGAATATCCAATGAAATATTCCTGCACATTTTAGGATCATACATAATATCGCTCATTGTTCCTTCCCAGTTTCTGTCAAAATTTAATCCTATAAGATGCCCATAAGCATTTAGCACAGGACTACCTGAGTTCCCTCCTGTTGTGTGATTTGATGCAAGAAAACAAATATGCATTTTTCCATCTTCAGCATATTTCCCGTAGTCTTTATTTTCATATAATTCTTTAAGCTTTTCAGGAACATCATAATCATAAACATTAGGGTCGTCTTTTTCCATAATTCCTTTTAATGTAGTAAAATATGTGTATGTTATTGCATCCTTAGGTTCATAGGTATCTACTTTTCCATAAGTTAAACGCATTGTAGCATTAGCATCAGGATAAAATAATTTATCTTTTTGCATTTCCATCAGCCCTCTCATGTAATCTCTCATGAGTTTATCTTTTTTATTTTCAAGCTCTTGCAATTGTTTGGCATAATTACTTCTGTAATAACTAATAAAATCAGTCATTAGCATAAATACAGGGTCATTTGTAATTTTTTTATTTTTTGATGCTTTATAGCTATCCAAAAAATCATTCAATTTTTGCTGAGATGTCATAAATGATTCTTCAAAAACAAAATTTGAATATTTTTCAATATCTCCATCAAACTTATTTTGGATAGATAAAATCATTGGAGGATATTCGTCAGCTTCAATGTTATTGTAAAACATTGATACCATACTGTAAAATATCTTTTTGTCAATAGAGCTATTATAATCCTTATAAAATCTTGAAGCTGTTTTTCTTAATCTTTCAATTTCAGTATTTACCAGCTCATCAGTAGAATTTTTATCTAAATTAGAAAGCCCTCTAAAATTAGCGGCAAACCGTACAATCTCTATACCCCACACTGATTCAAAGAAATAAGTTGTCCAATTTTTTAAAGGTGTTAATTCTTTATAAACTTTTTCAAACTCGGGTAAAACATTTCCATATTCTTTCATTCTTTCAGGATTTGATTTAGCCCATTCTGTAAATTCCTTTTCAAGTTGTTTTTTCTTTTCAATGGCATCAATTCTGTCAAGACCTTTTAAAACTCCTTGCCATTTTTTCCAACCATTAGCAACACCTGCATATTTTGATGAGTATTGAATTCTTACTTTAGCATCTTTTTTCATTTCGCCAGCCATTATTTCAAGCCTTTTATTTCTAAGGCTAACACGTACAGGACGGTCATACTTAGCAATCATTTCCACAGCATAGGAAGGTAAATACTCCTGAGTTGTGTAAGGATATCCATAAACCATTGTAAAATCATTTTTCTTCACTCCTTTTAAAGAAATTTTCAAATGTTTTTCAGCTTTTAAAGGAATATTATCCTTTGAGAATTTTGCAGGTGAACCATCGGGTGCAGAATATATTCTGAATAAAGAAAAATCTCCTGTGTGCCTAGGCCACATCCAGTTATCAGTATCGCCTCCAAACTTTCCAATTGCAGAAGGAGGAGCACCAACAAAGCGAATATCTTTAAACTCCTGCATAACATAAATAAAATATTGATTACCATAATACAATGGTTTTACAGTTGCAATATAATTCGTAGCCGAAGTTGCTTCATTTATCAGCTTTGATGAAGCTTTTCTAATCATTGAACTTCTTTCTGATTCACTCATAGTTTTTGTTACATCTTTTAAAACAATATCTGTAACATCTTCCATTCGTATCAGAAATTTTACGCTAAGTCCTGGATTTACAAGTTCTTCTTGCATTGAACTTGCCCAATATCCATTTGTAAGATAATCATGTTCTACTGAGCTATGAGCTTGAATTTGTCCATATCCGCAATGATGATTTGTAAGTATCAATCCCTTTTCAGAAATTACCTCAGCAGTACAACCTCTTCCGAATAAGACAATTGCATCTTTTAAGCTTGAATGATTAATGCTGTAAATATCCTCTGCAGAAATTTTCAAACCTTTTTTTATCATGTCTTCTTCATTGTATTTGCTAAGGAGTGAAGGAATCCACATTCCCTCATCTGCAAATAATGAAAAATTAAAAATTAATACTACTGCTAAAACAAAATACACTTTGGATTTTTTCATTATTTATATTATTTTTTTATTTTATAAATATTTTTTTTCAATTACAAAGATATTAAAATTTATGAAAGAGAAATGAGTTGAGAGTAATGAGTGCTAAGAAGTTTTCAAATTTCAGTGAACTGTACAGAAGTAATATAAAATTAAACCTTTACTCATCAAGTCCGTTTATAAAGTCCGATATTTCTTTAATGTTTAAAATTTTATCAACATCTACTGTATTTATAGCAACAATAGGCATTGTATCAACTTCTGCACATTTAGGGTCTTGCACTATAGTAAAACCACCATTTTTTTTAATCGTTTTTAATCCTTCACTACCATCTTTATTAGCTCCTGTAAGTATGATACCTATTAAATTTTCTCCATATACATCAGCAGCGGTCTCAAATAAAACATCAATTGATGGTCGTGAAAAATTTACCTTTTCTTCCGCAGAAAGAGAAAATGTTTTATCTTCTTCAACGAGAAGATGATAATCGGGAGCTGCAAAATAAATTGTTCCGCTTTTTATTTCGTCTTTTTCATTCGCTTCTACCACTTTTAATTTACAGATATTATTAAGATGAGAAACCATAAAATTATCTGAGTAAGGGCTAATATGTTGAACAACAATAACTGCAAGTTTTAGGTCTGATTTTAAAGCAGTTAGAAGCTTTGTTAAAGCATCAATTCCACCTGCGGAAGCACCTATAACTATTGTATTAAAAGACATTTTTATTTCTCTAATTTTTAGTATTTTCTTGAATAAATTTTTTCTTTTTCGGATTTGATGGCAAATTTATTTTCACATTCCTTATATCTCAAACTTTCTTTTTCTCCAAGACAAAGGTATCCACCTTTTACCAAACTTTCATAAAATAAGTTATAAACTTTATTTTGCAATGTTTTATTAAAATAAATGAGAACATTACGACATACAATAGCATTCATTTCCCCAAAAACGCTATCTGTTACCAGATTATGGTCAGCAAAAACAATATTTTTTTTCAATGAATCATCAATTTTAACAGATTTATATTTAGCACTGTAATAATCGGAAAATGATGATTTACCCCCTGCTTGCTGATAATTTTTTGTAAATAATTTAATATTCTCAATTGAATAAATACCTTTTTTTGCTTCTTTTAAAACAGCTTGATTAAAATCAGTAGCATAAATTTGAGTCCTTTCCAATAAATTTTCTTCCTTTAAAATTATTGCCATTGAATAAACCTCTTCGCCAGTAGCACATCCTGCGTGCCATATTTTTATAAAGGGATAGGTTTTTAAATACGGAATAATTTCTTCTCTAAATATTTTAAAAAAAGAAGGACTGCGAAACATTTCGGTTACATTTATTGATAGATCTTGAAGTATAACTTGGAAAAACTCTTTATCGTACAGCAACTTATGTTGCATTTCAGAAATATTATTAATGTCTGCGAAATTCATTCTGTGTAAAATTCTTCTTTTAATATGAGCTTTTCCGTAATCTCTAAAATCATAACCGTATTTCTGAAACAAAGCTTCAAGAAATAAGTCTATTTCAATAATTTCACTTGATTTATTTAACATTTCTATTTTTTTCCTAATAAAACAAACTTAAGGGGAAGCTATAAATACATTTCTTTTAAGAAACAAAGATAATGAATAAGATATAATGCGAATGTATTCATCGAACCTCCCTTAATTATCAATAAATCGATTTACCATTCTCAATAAATCTTTCACTCTAATAGGCTTTCCAAGATATTCGTCACATCCTGCCTGAAGGCTTTTCTCTCGTTCTCCCGGCATAGCATAAGCTGTTTGTGCAATTATTTTCAAATCTTTTCTATGCTTTTTTATCACTCTTGTAGCATGATAACCATCAACAATAGGCAGTTGAATATCCATTAATACAAGATCAATTTCATCATCGTTTTTACAAATATCTATTGCTTCATTACCATCTTTTGCCCATTTAATTTTTACATGTGTTTTACGTAAAGCTTCTCTCACAAACCAAAAATTTGATTCAACATCTTCTACAATTAATATTTTTTTATCTTTCCAATTATAATTATTTACTTCAACTTCTTTTTCCTTTTCAATTTCAGAAATCTCTGTTACTTCCTCTAATGGAATTGTAAAGTGAAAAATTGTTTCTTTATTTTCTTCGGATTCAACCCACATTTTTCCTCCGAGTAATTCTACAAGATTTTTTGAGATAGCAAGTCCCAGCCCTGTTCCACCGTATAATTTTGTGTTGTTATTTTCAATTTGCATAAACCTCTGGAAAACAATTTCCATTTGTTTGCTTTTTATCCCTATTCCTGTATCCTTTACAAAAAACTCAATTTTGTTATCAATAATTTTATATCCGAAACTAATAGAACCATTATCAGTAAATTTAACAGCATTCCCAATTAGATTATTTAATACTTGCTTCAAACGTAAAGGGTCTGTTTTTAATATAAAATCTTCATCTTTTACTTTGTCAACAAAAATCTTAATATGATTTTTATTTAATTTTTCAAGTTCCTTTTCAAAATAAATTTTTAGTTGTTCTAATATCTTATTTAATTTACATTCTGTTTTTTTGATAACTAATAGACCTGATTCTATCTTTGAAATGTCAATTATATCATTTATTAAATTTAGGAGTGAATAAGTATTTGAATTAATAATTTCAATAAATTCATTTTGCTGTTTTGTTGATAAACCACCTTTTACCAAAAGGTCAGAAAACCCGATAATTGCATTCATTGGTGTTCTGATTTCATGAGACATATTTGACAAAAATGCAGTTTTTAAACGCTCTGATTCCTCAGCCTGTTCTTTTGCTTCTCTAAGCTTTTCTTCAATAACTTTTCTTTGCTCAATTTCATCATTCAACTTTTTATTTGTATCTTCAAGTTGATTTATAAGTTCAATTCTTTTTTGATTTTGCTCATAAATATTCAAAAAAACCTTTATTTTTTCATGTAAAATTTTAGGATTAATAGGTTTTTGAATAAAATCAACAGCTCCTGTTTCTAATCCTTTTTGTGCGTAATAATTTTCGGAATAAACAGCAGAATAAAATATTATTGGTAAATGTTTATTTTTACCATCCTCTCTCATTTTCATAACTGTTTCGTATCCATCCATTTTTGGCATACTTACATCAACAACTGCCATTGCAAGATTATTTTCTTTGGCTTTTTTAAGAGCCTCAAATCCCGAATTTGCCGAAATACATTCAACATCAAGCTCTCCAACGAATTTTTCAAAAATATTTATTTGAACATCATCGTCATCAACAATCATTATTTTGGGCTTATCACACATAGGTTTTATCGTCATCAATTAATCAAAATATTTGCTAATTGTCCCAATTAGAGTATTTAGTTTTATTGGTTTCATTAAAAATTCATTTGACCCGGCTTTTAAACTTATTTCCTCTTCTTCAGAAAGTGAATAAGCCGTTTGAACTATAATCGGAACATCTTTCATGAATTTTCGTATTTCTTTTGTGGCAATAACTCCATCCATAATTGGCATTCGAATATCCATCAAGATAACATCAATATCGGGATTTTCTTTACAAACGGAAATTGCTTTTTCACCATTCACTGCCCACAGTAAAGTTGCCTTGGTTTCTCTAAGTGCAGCTTTAAAGTACATACTACTTGTTTCAATATCTTCAACAATAAGTATTTTTTTCCCTTTCCAATTCATTTCAGTATTATTATTTTTCATTTTTATATTTATTTATTTCAACCATTTTTTTAAAATTATCGGATCAAAGGGCTTACCAATAAATCCATTCATCCCCGAATTTAAATATTTTTCTTTATTTCCTTTAATAATATCAGCTGTCATTGCAACAATTTTTATTGGATTTTTTACACCTCTCTCATTTTCAATATTTCTTATCTCTTTTGTTGCTTCCAATCCATCCATCTTAGGCATGTGAATATCCATCAAAATTATATCATAATTCTTTTTCTTAAACATGTTAACTGCAATTAATCCATTATCGGCAATATCAACTTGATGTCCCATTTGATGAATATTAAATGTAGCTACTTTTTGATTTATTACATTATCCTCGGCAAGTAAAACCGAAACTTTTTTAAATTCAATTGTTTCATCTTCTTTAACCTCTTCAATCTGTACATTTTTCTTTACAACTTTCTTAAAATCTATAATAAACCAAAAAGTGGAGCCTTCACCCTCTTCACTTTCCACACCTATTTCTCCGCCCAATAATTCGGATAAATTTTTAGAAATTGATAAGCCTAATCCTGTTCCACCATATTTTCTTGTTGTTGAAGCATCAACTTGAGAAAATGATTTAAACAATTTTTTAATTCCTTCTTTTGAAATACCAACACCTGTATCAATAATTTCAAAACGTACCTTTGTTGAATCATCTTGCTCAATTATTGGTTTTACTTTAATTGTTACTCCACCCTTATTTGTAAATTTTATTGCATTATTTATTAAATTAATTATTATCTGGCTTAATCTTACAGGGTCGCTTTCAACAAATTGCACCACAGAGGAATCTACTTCAAGCCTTAGATAGATATTTTTATCTTTAGCTTTCATTTCCAACATCTTCACAATTTTCCTCAATTCTTCATGCAGATTAAAAGCGATTTTTTCAATTTCTATTTGCCCTGATTCTATTTTTGAAAAATCAAGAATATCATTAATAATTGTTAATAAATTATTACCTGACAACTCAATAATATCTAAAAATTCACATTGCTGTGGTGTTAAATTCATTTTTTTAAGAATTTCTACAGTTCCAATAATACCATTCATTGGTGTACGAATTTCATGGGACATATTTGCCAAGAACAATGATTTTGATTTTGTTGCGTCATTTGCCTTTTTAATAGCCTCCTTAAGTTTAATATTCTTTCGCTCAATTTCTTTCAAAAGTTCTTCCTGTTGCTGATGTTGGACGTAAAGGTCGATAAATACTTTTACTTTAGCTCTTAGTAATTCAGAAACATAGGGTTTTTTTATAAAATCAAAAGCACCACTTTTAATTCCTTTAATTTTGTAAAAGTCATCAGTATAAATTGCAGATATAAAAATTATTGGCAAGTATTTACATTCATCAGATTGACGCATGTATGAAACTGTTTCAAAGCCATCCATTTCAGGCATTTGAACATCAACAAGTGCAAGAGCAAATTCCTCATTTAAGGTTTTTGTTAACGCTTCATTTCCTGATAATGCACGTACAAACTCAATATCAAAATCTTTTAATGTACGCTCTAAGGCAATCAGATTTGCTTTTTTATCATCAACTATTAATATTTTCGGTTTCTTCATAAATTTTTTTTTTAATTATATAACCAAACTCGCATTAGTGAAAACAATTTTTCTATATCAATTGGTTTTGAAATATAATCACTAGCACCTACTTCAATAATTTTTTCTCTATCATTTTTCATAGCTTTTGCCGTCATTGCAATTATCGGTAATTTTTTATTCCCCAATTCATTCCTCACTTTTGAAATAGTTTCATAACCATCCATAATTGGCATCATTATATCCATTAAAACAATATCAATATCCGCTTCCTTTTTTAAAATTTCAATTGCTTTCTGCCCGTTTTCTGCTTTTATAATTTTCATGCCCTTTTCTTTCAATTTTTTTGTTAAGGCAAAAACATTACGCATATCATCGTCTGTTAAAAGTACTTTTTTATTTACAAATATATTTTCTTCATCATATAATTTTTTTATAATGTTTTGTTTTTTCTCAGGTAAATCACTTATTACCCTATGTAAAAAAAGTGCTGTTTCATCCAAAAGCCTTGCTTCTGATTTTACTCCTTTTAAAATTATTGAATCAGTGTATTCCTGTAACTTCTTATTTTCTTCTTGTGATAGCTCCTTGCCAGTGTAAACAACTATTGGGGGAACATTATTTCCTTGTTCATTTTTAAGTTTTTCGAGAAGCTCAAAGCCATCCATATCAGGCAATCCCATATCTAAAATCACGCAATCGTAAATCTTTGAATTCATGGCTTCTAATGCTGTTTTCCCTGTTCCAGCCTCAGTGATATTTACGCCCTCTTTTCCAATGAGTTTAACAATACTTTTTCTCATATTTTTGTTATCCTCAACTATTAAAAGGTCTTTAAGTGCTTTATCAGTAATTTTTCTTAGATTTGACAATACATCATTCAATTTATTTCTACTTACAGGTTTGCTCAAAAAGCCAATAGCACCATGCTCATTAGCTTTAATTTCATTATCGTTATTAACCGACATCATGTGAACAGGTATATGCCTTATATCTGGTTTTTCTTTAATATTTTGTAATACACTCCAACCATTCATACCAGGTAAATTAATATCAAGAATAATAGCATCAGGCATATATTTCTTTATTAATTTTAAGCCTTCTTCTCCTGATTCTGAAACAATACATTTAAAATCATTTTCTACACACTGATTATACACTATTTTGCCAAAATTTAAATCATCTTCAATTACAATTATTAAAGAATCTTCGTCATTTATATTATTCCTATCGTCATCTATTTTTGGATTATTTTTGTTTTCTAATTTTATTGGGTTTTCAATATGTTTTTTTCCTTCTTTAATATTTTTTTCCTCCTCAGAAAAAGATTGTATTGTCAACTCTTTATCAGTTACTGAGTTCAACTTTACACTTCCTTCTTCTATCTCTAAAGGAAGAAAAAGAGTAAATGTTGAACCTATATTTTCTTCACTTTTTAATTGAAGTTCACCACCGAGCAAAATTGAAAAAGCACGTGAAATAGATAATCCCAATCCTGTTCCTCCATAACTGCGTGATGTACTGCCGTCTGCTTGTTGGAAAGCTTCAAATATTGCAGATTGCTTATCTTTTGGGATTCCAATACCTGAGTCTTTAACAGAAATACCAATAGATTTTTTCGGATCTAATCCGCTTAAAGATAAATTAGTGTTGTCTGAAGGGATAAAAAAGTTTACAGAAACTCCTCCTTCATTAGTAAATTTTATTGCATTTGACATAAAATTCTTTATTATCTGCTCAACTTTTTTCTGATCCGTTTTTATCATTTTAGGAACATCATCCTCAATATTAATTTTTAAATCAATTTTCTTTTCACTAATAACATGTTTAAAATTTCTTTTAATACTATTTTCAATTTCAGCAATTATCATATCATCAACAACAATATCCATTTTCCCTGCCTCAACTTTTGAAAGGTCAAGAATTTCATTTATCAGATTTAATAAGTCATAACCACTTTGATTTATAATTGTTGCTGATTCTACATCTTCATCCGTTAAGTTCCCTTTTGTATTATCTGCAAGGTCTTTCGAAAGAATCAATAAACTATTTAAAGGTGTTCGTAATTCATGCGACATATTTGCCAAAAACTCAGATTTATATTGACTTGCTTCCTCCAATTCTTTTGCTTTTTGTTCAATATTCTTCCTTGCCTTTTCAAGTTCTGTATTTCGTTTTGATATTTCATTTTTTTGTAGTTCAAGAGACTTACCTTTTTCTTCTAATTCTTCATTAATTACCCTTAATTCTTCTTGTTGATTTTGTAATTTTTTCTCCGATTCTTTCAATGCTACTGTTTGTATATTTAATTCTTTATTTGTTTGAAGCATTTCCTCTTGCTGTACCAATAATTTATCTTCAGAATGTATCAATTCATCTTTCTGTTTTTCCAGTACCTCTTTTTGAACCGTGGATTCCTCAAGTAATTTCTGTACTTCATTATGTATCTGTATTGAATTAAAAGCAATTGCAATACTTTCAGAAATTTTTTCAATAAATTCAATTTGAAAATCAGGAAATGCCTTTATTGATGCAAGCTCTATTACAGCAATAACTTCATTTTTAAAAACAAGGGGAGAAACCAAAATACTTGAGGGTGAAATTTCACCTAAGCCTGAACTAATAAAAATATGGTCTTGTGAAACTTCGTTATAAAGAATTGTTTTCTTTTCTATGGCAGCTTGTCCAATTATTCCTTCTCCTAAAGCAAACTGTTGATTTGCAGTTTTTCTACTTTTAAACGCATAACTTGATGTTAATTTAAAACTATTATTCCCATCTTTAATATAAACAACAGCAACTTGTATCTCAAGAATTTCTGCCAAACTACTTAATAATTTTGAACCAAGCTGTGATAAATCTTTTTCGCCCCTTATTACCTCATTTATCTTTACAATGGAGGTCTGTTGCCAAGTATTAAGGTTCTGTTCATTAAGTAATTGCTTTAAGCTATTTCTCATACTCAATAAAGCATTTCCTAATATATCTTTGTCGCTCAAGGGAGCATACTCAATATCAAGATTGTTCTCTCCAATTTGTCTTGCAAATTCAGCATTTTTATTAAACTCACTTAAAAGATTATTAATTACCATTGCTATTTGAGATATTTCATCTTTACCTTTTATTTTTATTTGTTCAACATGTTCACCTTTTGAAAGTTTTTTTAAAGAAGATATAAATTTTGTAATAACACTTACCTTTCCTTTAACAAATCTACTAATAGCAAAAAATGAAATTAAAAGTCCAAAAATAATACTTGATATTATTAATAACTTAATAAAATTCATCATTTTAGTAACGAAATCATATTTAAGTACCGAAATACCGATAAAGCATTCAAAAGGTTTATAATATTTGAAAAACACTAAGACTTCATCATCAAAGTAAGCTGATTTTGCTTTAAAACTGTAAATACTATCAAGTTCATTTGAGAAATTATTACTTTTGTATGTCTTCAATAATTTATTATAAAAATTATTTTTTTCTTCATTCTTGCTAATTTTCCAATTTTCTCCTTCAGCTTTTGGATGTATAGTTAAAAGACCACTTAATTTACTATCAGCTGCCAAAACAAAAGGATATCCACTATTTAATAGACTTGTTTTATAAAATTTATCTTTTATTGCTTGAATATCTTTTTCTTTTTCACCAACATAAAGCATTCCTTTAATTATCCCATTGACATAAATCGGCTCATAATTAGTAATATACCAGTCATTTACAACATAATTTCTTCCAGAATAAGTGCTACCCTGCTCTACTGTTTTTATTACAACTGAAGCATTGGGAATAAATGTTCCAACTGCTCTTTCACCATTCAACTTTTTTACATTTGTTGAGATGCACAAATATCCTTGAGGGATTTTTTGAAAAACAGTAACTGTTTGTACACCTACAGATTGTATTTTGTCAACAATTTTATAATTGTATTGCAACTGAGTACCATCTTTTATCCATTGTTCTACTTTTACTTTTATAGTATCATGAGTATATTGATTAACTGCATCAAACTCAATCATATTATTTGGATTTTCAATTAACTTACTCGAATAATTTTCATAAAATATCTGATGAGCAACAAGTATTTGCTTATTAACCCTGTCCTTTTTTTCAGCTACTACAATATCAAACATATCTACATAGTCAAGTAGTTTGTATTCTATTGCTTGAGTATTTTTTTTAATTATCAAATGTTTTTGAAATTCATGAACAAACATTCCCAAAGAGGAGACTAATAATATTATTGTTCCAAAAACAACAGCAACCAATTGAACCCTTACACTTTTTCCACTAAAGAACTTCATATTTTATAATTTTTATAATCTACTTAATAACAACTTGTTTATTATGCATAGCTTCAATAATATCTTCAACACTCTTGGAAGAGTTTGGTAAAATATCAGGTGGACATTCCCCAGTTTCCTCCGCCACAATAAATCTTTTACAATTATTCCGACCCTCCTCTCCTGCATTACAATAAATGTTTTTATAAGCATCTTTTAATCTTTTGTTTTTTTCTAACAATCCTGTAAACAAAGGACATTTTTCTGCTCTTGGACATATATCTTTTTTATTTACCATAAATTCTTTTTTTTTTAAAATTCCACCATTTTCATCAATTAAATTTCTTCACAATATACTACATTCAATTATCCTTTTCCAAATTGATTTTATTTATTCATTTAAACAAAGAGCATAAAAGAATACCCTATTTTTAATTTTATTTGTAAACATAATAAGTTTTTTTACAATGTTTATATTATTCTCATCTTTAAAAATCCAATTAAATTTATAACTCTCTGCAACCTCCAATTGTGTTATTATTTTATCAAATTTTTGTTCTTTTGGCATCCCATCATCCTGAATGTCAGCACTAATTGACAACAACTCTTTATTTAACATTTTTTCATTATTTGAATGACCAAACATTTTTGCGAAAGAAAAATTATATCTTAATATCAAAGCATTTTCAACAATAATAAATGGATTAGAAATTTCTTCTGACATTGCTCTATAGTTTTTTTCTGTATTATAAAGATCATTTATATGCACCTCCATTATTTTCTTTTGCTCTTCCAACTTTTCATTAGTAACACGTAATTCCTCCTGCTGAACCCTTAATTCTTCTTCCGACATTTTTAATTTATCAGATTGTTCTTGCAAACTTTCATTTAACGCCTTCATTTCTTCTTGCTTTTCTTCTAATTCCACTGCACTTTTTTCTAATTCGCCTTTACTTTCTTTTAATTCTTCAGTATTTATTTTCATTTTTGAATACAATCCTAAAATATCATAATGTTTAATTTTTGAATTTAAAGAAGATGCAATTATCTCTGAACTTTGTTTCAAAAAATTAATTTGTAAATTATCAACTTTTTTTGAAAAACCAAGTTCAATAACACCTATTACAAACTCCTGATAAAATATAGGAAGAAAAACAATGTTTACAGAATCTGAAACTCCCAAGCCTGTTTCAATTGGTAAATATCCTTTTTCAACCTCCCTCAAAATTTTAACTTTCTTTTCTTTAGCAACCTGCCCTATCATACCTTCACCCATTTTAAATTTCTTTTTTGTAAGTGAAGAAGAGAATGAATAAACCCCTGATGGCTTTAATTCTTTTTTTTCTTTATCGAAAATATAAAATACTCCAATTTGAGAATTCACATATTTTGCAAGAAATGAAATAGTTACCAATGTAGCATTGTAAAGGTTATTTTCATCTTTTAATAAATTATTCAATTCATTCTGACCGTTTATTAACCACTTGTGTTCTTCATTTTTTATATGCAATTTTCTTAATGAGATTGTCATATTGTTTAATGATGCACTTAGCACATCATTATTAGATTTAGGCTTTATAATTTTTGAATAATCACCTGAGGAAATATCTTTTGCATTTTTTTCAATATGCGTTAAGGTAATAATCATCCTTTTAAATGCCAATAACAACTTAGAAATTTCATCTTTATATTTTACATCAATTTTTATTGACAAATCTCCAATTGAAATTGCTTTAATAATTTTTGTAAGAAAATGAATAGGTTTAATAATTGAATTTAAAATTAAAACATTAAAAAATACAATTAAAAATATTGCAATTAGCATTGCAATACCAACAGTAAGTAAAAATAATTTATCTGCAAATTTTTCAATATGCGACATTGCTTCATCAAAGCCTTCATAATAACTCAGCATCTCCTCAGCTAAATTATGTACTTTTTCAAAATTTTGTGCTGTAGGTACTTTTTCATATTCTTGAATTTGTTTTATAATCCTTTCACCTAATTCAACCTCATATTCAGTAAAATCCATTATTTTTTCAAATGCACTAATATCCAAAAGAAATATTGCTTCAAGCCTTGATACCATCAATTCTGCATTTCTTTTGTTATAATTAAAACCTACTTTTAAAGTATCATACAATATTTTTTCTATTTCATGCTTTTTGTTTTTCTCAAATATTTCATCCATTCTTGAAAATACAGAAGCTATATGGTTAACATCTTCAAGATAATTATAGCAAACTTTCAGATGCTGTTTATCATGAGTATTTGAGAAGTTATAGAACTCATTAATTGCCCTGTTGAAATACAAAATATGTACTTTTTGAATGTTATAAGATGAATGCATTACTTTAGCACTGTTATTTGAATAAAAAGCAGCATAAACAACCATAAAAATACTTGCAACACTAATAAAAATAATAATCAAAAGACGAACTTTTATTTTGAGGTTCATTAAGGGTTTAAGCATCTAACATTCAATTTTAATATATCTAAAAAAACTTGTTCTTTTGAAAAAATTACATTATCTCATATTTATGCTTTTCAAAAATACTACATCAAACATTGCTTTTCAAAATTAATTTTTATTTATCCATTTTACAACCTTCTTAGCTACTGGAATACACAATGAAAAGGAGGAGGTTGCAAATTAAGTATTGACTGTTAAGTGACAATAATTTTCATCTTCTGTAATAAAATGAAAGAAGTCAGATGTGTATATATTAACCGAAAAGTATCCACCTAAAAAAGTATAACCATCTTTGTTTTTTAAAAAAAATGTATTTATAGATACTGTGTTAAATTCCAAGTAATTTATTAAAAAATGCTTGTTAGTATTATTTTTTAACAAACTTCAAAGGAATTACTTCTTGATTTTTATAGATTGTACAAAAGTACATTCCACTTTTGAGTTCAGCTATATCAATAAAATTGGAATTTAATTTTGTTACAATTTTTACTATTTGTCCTTTAACATTAGTAATTATAATTCTATCTATTTCTTGAAGCTTAT
>JAYEOP010000164.1:0-2793 GCA_034723125.1 Bacteroidota bacterium
ATTTTAACTTTATATTTTTTAGCGATTCCATAATTTGAGTTTTTGCTTCTTTTTTACCTCTTTTGTGTTTTCTCCTTGAGGAGAAATTTTAAGGTAAAAACTCAAATTATTACATTGGAGGTTTTAGGATTGGTAATTTGGCTACCGACTGGAGACTGCCTACTGCGGACTGGTAAGTTGTTTATATTTTCACGCAACTTGGTATAAGAGGCACTAATTAATCAAAACTAATTTAAAAATACAGTTGGTATAATGATTCATATTTAATATTTTTACCGCAATAAAAAAACTAATCTAAAATTGATTTATTATGAAAAAACTAATATTAGCATTTGTATTTCTTTCCTTTTCTGTTTTTTCTTTTGCACTTAATCCCGTTCGAGAATATTCCATAACTCCCGCTGATTATGGAATGGACTATAAAACCGTGAAAATTAAAACCAGCGATGGACTGCAATTACATGCATGGTTTTTTGATGCAACCGAAGGAAGCTCCCGTAAATGCATCATTTTAAGCGATGACGGTGATGGAAATATGGCTGACCTGATAGAGCTTGCAAGTAACTTTCTTTCACTTGGCTATCATGTTCTTACTTACGATTATCGAGGATTTGGTAAAAGTGATGATTTTAAAATTAACAAAAAATTCTACATTTACAATCAATTTGAAAAAGACTTAAATGCTGCTGTTGAATATGTTGATAGAAAATATGGTTCTTTAAAAACCCTTCATTTATACGGAATAGGAATTGGAGCAGGCTTATCAATTGGCATTGGTGCAAACGATCCAAAAGTTAGTAAAGTTATTGCCGACTCTCCATATCTTACTTTTGAACTTGTACAAAAAAGATACATGGAGGCTTATGGTCAAAAAGTACTTACTCCTCTTGGTTTTAACAAAAATGTAATGGAACCAAAATATGCTCTTGAAGAAAAAGGTGTAGGATTAATTGGAATTTTAATAATAGCAGGTTCCGAAGATTTGCTTTTTACCGAAGATGACCTTAAAGAATTATCAAGAATAAAAAAGAAAATTACAGACACTTATGTTGTTGAAGGTGCAAATATGAAAACCACTTTTACAAGTAGCAAAGCCGATTATTTTAAAGAAATAAAAGATTTTTTAGGAGTTTAAAATATTTTTTTCAAATAATTTAACTCATTCTAAAATTAAAATAACCCGATAAAAATTATGTACTTATTTTTTGATACAGAAACAACAGGACTTCCCAGAAATTATAAAGCACCAATTGAAGACAGTGATAATTGGCCACGATTGGTTCAAATAGCTTGGTTGCTTTATGACAATGACGGAAACAGAATTGACGGCAAAGAATTTATTATTAAACCAGAAGGTTTTACAATTCCGATAGAAGCATCAAGGGTTCATGGTATTTCAACAGAAAAAGCAATTTCCGAAGGGCAGGACTTGAATGAAATTTTAATTCTCTTTGCAAAGGATATTGAAAAAGCAAATTCAATTGTAGCACATAATATTAGTTTTGATGAGAAAATTGTAGGTGCTGAATTTTATCGAAAAAAAGTTGCCAATAAATTATTTCAAAAAAAGCGTATTTGCACAATGAAAGCATCCACTAACTTTTGCAGGCTTCCTGGTAGATACGGTTATAAATGGCCTAATTTAGCTGAATTGCATACAAAATTATTTGGTAAAAGTTTTGAAGGAGCTCACGATGCAGCCGCGGATATTAATGCTACGGCAAAATGCTTTTGGAGATTAAAAGAATTGCATGTAATTTAAAAAATTATTCAAACATCTTTTTTTCTACATACAATCCTTTAATATTCCGCTGTACTTATTACTAAAAGAGAATTATCGTTTTGATAAATGATAGGAGAATTCCTTAAATTTTAAAACTAATGACTCGTCTTTTTTAAATATCACTGTACATTTATAATCTTCTGTAGTTTTATTATCAACGTAAAAAGCACTTTTATCCTTGCACCATTGATATTTTGAATTGTCAAGAATTTGATTTCTATTGTCTTTGATAATAATTTCCTCATCATTTATTACCATATAAAGAGTATCAATATCTTTAAAAACTTCAAAAAGCAGAATTTGCTCAAGAGAGATTGTATCTTTATTGAATAAGTCAAAGGATTCAATTTTCCATTCTCCTTGAATTGATTTTTCGTTTTTTTGATAAGTGCAAGCTACAATTACGAAGCACAATAATATTACTATGAAAATTCTTTTTAAAAAAATAAATTTAATCATTTCAGTTTATTTTAATCAATATGTGTTTTTAATGCCTCATAAATTTCAAGCCAAGGAATTGTATTAATATTAACAATATCACCCTGTTCATTAGTTAAATACATACAATGTTCATCGTAAAAGTGTCCAGTACAATCTGATGAATTAACCATTACAATCCCAGTAAAATGATATCTGATTCCATTAGGATCAGTAACCCAAATATCATAATCTGTTAATGTTGGAGGAAGCAATTTAAATTCAATCCATCCTGAATAATGCCAAACTTTACCGTTTTGGTCCGTGATTTCACCTTCTACTTCCACACGTTTTGGTTTTGCTTCTGTGATTGTTGAAAGCAACAAAAAATTAAGAAATAAGATTACAACAATTTTTAAAGTGTTTTTTTTCATAACATTACTTTTTTAAAGGTTAAAAGAAATGCAATAATAATAATAATAATAACCAAATTTTTTAAAAAATATTAGATATTACAATTTTATAACAAGTTGCATTCAAATGTATCATTTAGAATTTAAATTATTTTTTGTCTGATTAATTTTTCTTCTTGT
>JAYEOP010000164.1:2893-30885 GCA_034723125.1 Bacteroidota bacterium
AATAATAATAATAATAATAACCAAATTTTTTAAAAAATATTAGATATTACAATTTTATAACAAGTTGCATTCAAATGTATCATTTAGAATTTAAATTATTTTTTGTCTGATTAATTTTTCTTCTTGTGTTCTCCTCTTGATACGCATAGTTATCCGTTTTAGCTTGGTCTTGTTTATTTCAATCCTCCATCAAGCAATTTTCCGGGGATGCTTTTAGTGGCTTTCACTCCAAGCTTTTTAAGTTTTTCCACTTGCCCCACAAGATTGCCGCTACCATCTTTTAGTTGAGAGATTGCCTCCGTATAGCTTTTCTTTGATTTATCAATGTGATTACCTACACTTTCGAGACTTTCAACAAAATTTACAAATTTATCATAAAGCCTTCCTCCACGTTCAGCTATTTCAATTGCATTTTGATTCTGATATTCTCTCTTCCAAAGGTCGGCAAGCATTTTTAAAGCAGCAATTAAGTTTGTAGGACTTATTAGTAAAATTCTCTTTTTGTAAGCATAATCCCAAAGGCTTTGGTCTGCCTGAATTGCTGTAAGATAAGCCGGCTCAATAGGAATAAAGAGCATTACAAAATCAAGTGAAGCTGTGTGATCCTGATAATTTTTACTGCTTAAATTGTCAATGTGATTTTTTATTGACTGAATATGATCTTTTAGTTCTTTTTCCTGAGTTATTTTATCATCGGCATTACTGTATCTTTCATAAGCTGTTAAAGATACTTTTGAGTCAATAATTATTTTTCTGTTATCAGGATAATTAACTATTACATCAGGTTGCATTTTTCTTCCCGATTCATCTTTTATTGTTTGCCCGTCATCATCACGTAAAAATTCTTGAATAAAATATTCCCTGTTTTTTACAAGTCCCGAACGTTCAAGAATATTTTCAAGAATCATTTCTCCCCAGTTACCCTGTTTTTTTGAATCCCCTTTCAGTGCTTTTGTAAGGTTGTTAGCTTCTTCACTTATTTTTAAGTTTAGCTTAGAAAGTTCTTTTATTCTTTCTTCAAGTGAAAAACGTTGCTTGGATTCTTTATCGTAAGTTTCTTCAACCTTCTTTTTAAATTCGCTAATATTCTTTCCCAAAGGGTCAAGAAGCTTTTCAATATTATTTTGGTTTAGTTCTGTAAATTTCTTGCTTTTGTCTTCAAGTATTTGATTAGCAAGAACTTTAAATTCATTACTGAATTTTTTACCTATTTCTTCTATTTCTTTTCTTTGTGTTTCAAGCTTTTCTTTGAGATAATTATTATTAGCCTCAAGATTTACTTTTTTGTTTTGCAATTCATTAAAATTAGAATCTTTTTTATCAACAACATTTTTCAACTCTAAAAACTCATCTTTAATATTTTGTATTTCAACATCCGAATTCTCAAGCCTTGTTTTTAGTTCCGATTGACGAGAAATAAGTTGCTCTTTGGCTACTCGCATTTCTTCAATTTCTTTCTTTGTGGTGCTTAAATCATCAGTTGCAACATTAAGTTTTTCGTTCAAAAATTCCTTTTCACTTTCTAATTTATCTTTTTCTTTTTCAAGAATCTCAAAAAAGTTTTTATCAATAAAATTTTTTTCAAAAATAAGTTTTCTGATAAACCAAATTGTAATACCACCGATTAGCAATCCTGCTAATAAAACTAAAAAAATTTCCATAATTGATGTCGGTTAATTATTTGACAAAAAAATATTGAAACGAAGGTAGAATTTTTTGAGATAAAAAAAAGTAAAATGAAGAGAAATTATATTGACAACTATAGGGAGGTTCTATAAGAAGACGTAACTTTTACTTTATTACTCAACAATAATCTTCCCGCAATACAAAAGGTCAAAGTCTTGTGTGTAAAGTTTCCAATAAAACAAGGCAGGTTTAAGTTTTTTCTTAATTGGATAATTATTTCCTGAAGTATCCTCAGACTCAATACTTTTACCTTTGTTGTCAAAAAGTTCTACCGTAAGTTCAATATTTTCAGGGTTTTCCCATTCAAGTATAAATTTCTGATTAGCTTTAACTTTTAGTTCTTGTTTGCTAATTATTTTAATTGCATTACCCCTTAAATTTCCGTCAAAATTTTTAATTAATTTTTCCATATTTTTATCAGGGACATAACATGCAAGCAATTTCTGAGGTTCATTATTTGTTTTAACAATCTTTTTTCCTTGCTTTTTTTCGGAATCAATTGAATCAGATTTTTCTGTTAAATATACTTTTTTAGTTTTATGTGATTTTTCACTGCCATTAATTATTGTTTTTTCATTTTTTGTAATTTGTTCATTGTTGTTTTTTACAAGTAAAACAGTTGCAAGCACTAAAGCTACCGGTAGTAATACAGATGCCGCTATTTTATAATATTTGTAATTATTATTTTTGATTTCAAATTTGCTTTTTCCAATCTCAATATTTTCAGTTTCATCCAATATCATGCTTAATTCAATCGCTTCTGACACGCATAAATCGCAAGATTCAACATGTTCTGCAATTTCTTTTGGCAGTTGATATAGTTTATTATCCTTGATAAGTTTAGCATACACAGCTAATTGCTCGGGATTTAAATGTTCTTGTGTCATTACAGTCAATTTAAAAATTAGATACTTTTAATGCTTGCTTTATTTCTTTTTCAGAATCACACAATAATTCAAACAGCACAGCAAAACTATCTTTTGTATAAAAAGCTCTGCCATTTCCATTTAATCGATTAATAATTTGTTCAATATTTTTATTTAAATACATTCTTACAGCATCCGGCTTAACAGTTTTGGATTCAATAATATTCTGTATTTTACATAAATTTAAAATTTTTTCTTGTTTTTTTAATAATTTATTTTCTTTTAAAAGATTGAAAACATCTGACAACACTGTATTAGGAACATAAATTCTTAAATCCGTAATTATAAGTTTTATTCCTAAGTAATATTTTAAATACAATTCTATTTGATGTCGCTTATTGCCAAGTGTTAACATTACTCTTTGAAGAAAAACTATTTCATTTTTTATTAATAATTGTTGTTCAGGATCAATAGATTTTTCAGTAGAATAATTATCAACATCTTCAAAAGAGTTAATCATTCTTTTTAATTTGCTATTATTCCCTCTGATAGTTTCAAGCACCATTCGGTAAATTACTGCTGATAAATAAGTTTCAGCTTTTGCAGTACCATTGTATGCAGATTCTATTTTGCTTTTCTTAGAGAGATATTTTTCAATTACAGCCTGCTTTGTGTCGTCAAACTCACTGTAATTTATTCTTCCGTTTTTAACAAACATTTTTACGATAATATTACAAACTTTTAAAAGTAAATCAGTAGAAAAACATTTGTTTTTTTTGCTTTTTGCCAAAATTTGCATCTCAATTGTTCTTGACTTTGAGGCACAAAAATACTAAAATAACAAACAAAACAATGCATTAATTCAATAGTTGATTTTAATATCTTTTTTTGAAAAAAAACAATCAATTTATTTACTTTTGAACCTTAAATTTTTCATTACTAAAAAAATATACTTATGAAATTTGGCAATTTATTTAAAAATATTTTATTTATCTTAATATTTTTTCTTACAATTACAACTAATATATTTTCTCAAAACTACTATGAAGATTCTTATGATGAGTTAAAAGATACAATATTTTATCCATTGGTTGACCATTACTTAGGAGAAAGAAAAAACGACAGTGTAGCAAGGATTGCGGATAAAGCATTTGATTTTTATTTTAATAAAGGTGATACAAATAAAGCAATGTATTTTTTTAATATATGCACCTATTATCCTGTAGGTTCAGGTATGGGTAAATTACTTATGCCTAACATAAAAAAGAAAATTTTGTTTTTACGTCAGCATATTGATACCATGAATGTTCACTATGCCACTTTACTTCAAATTGCATCTTTTACTTTGAAGTATGATTTTAAATATTTCTTAGCACAACCATATATGGAAAATGCTGTAAAAATTTATGAGCAAGTAAATACACCTGCTTTGCATTTGGCAAGTGCTTACTATAATCTTGGCGGGATAACAATGTATATGCAAGAACACTATAAAGCTTACAATTTGTATAAAAAAGCACTAAAAGGATTTACTTCAAAAGAAAAAGTTGCAAATGAATATCATGAAACAATTAAGCAACATGATGTAGCTTCAACCTATATGGCTATTGCTTTAGCAATGAAAGCAACCGATCAAATTAATTTAGAATTAGCATTTAATAAAAAAGCTTTAAAAATACTTAATAAAAATTTTCCAACTTCAGCAAATACTATCGGAACGACAATTAATATAGCTAACAGTTACTTTACTTTAGGAGTTTACGATGAAGCTGTTAGATATGCGGATACTGCTGAAAAATATATTAAAAAATATAACTACATTGATGAATTGAATTATTTTTATTATAATTTACTTTCTACACGAGCTAAGGCTTTTATGAAATTAAAAAAGCATACTAAAGCAAACAATGATTTTAAAGAATTGGCATTTCAAGTAACAAAACATCACGGTAGCAACTCACCAATGCTTAGCGGAGCGTATATGTTATGCGGTGAAAATTATCTTGAAGCAAATAAACCGGATTCAGCATTATATTACTTTGAAAAAGCAAAAAAGCAAGATCCTAAACAAAGTAGAACAAATCTTTTAATAGCTAAAACTTTTGCCAAAAAAGAAAATTATAAAATGGCTATTAAACACACTGAATTAAATTTGACAACTTATTTAAAGAAAGAATCATTAATATCTAATAATAAAATACTTGTTACTAATGATTTTCTTGATAATTTTAATCAATACGACAATTTGTTTTATTTAGCAAAATATTATTTTTTACTCTACAATCAAACCCAAGAAGAAGAATACTTGAATCATTGTATTTCGTATTCTATTTTAAACGATTCATTAATACGTAAACACATTGATGCTACTCTGATAGGCGGTAATGATATAGATTTAGCAGAGAAATACCACAATATTGCAAGCATAGGAATAAATGTAAGCTATCAAGCATTTAAAAACAAAAATGATGAAAAATACCTTGATTATTTTTTAAACTTTATTTCAAAGGCAACAGCTTTTAAACTTAATGCAGAAGTAAATCAAGTAGCTTCTCAATACAGAAGTAAACAAAATTCAACAAAGCAAGTAGAGCTTTTGCAACAGATACGAAAATTAGAAAACGAATTATTTGCCTTAACCAATAGTCCTGATAAAGAATTTGAAAAAGAAATTTCAGAAAAATTATTTAACTATAGAATTGAAGCTTATGAATTAAGTTATGAATTGCAAAGTAACACAAAAAACGATGAAGAGAAAAACGTATTCTCAGAAATCAATTATCATGAGATTCAAAAGCAATTGAAAAAAAATGAAGCCCTTATTGTTTATTTTGTAGATGATGAACAAATTTATTCTGTTTTTCTTGGAAGAGAAAAGATAAAAATAAATTCTATTAAATCCGGGAGAAAGTTTGATTTAACTTTAGAGAATTATTATAAAGGGTTAAAAACAGCATCAAATAATTTTAATAAGTATGCTTCAGAAATGTATTCCTATTTAATTTTACCTTTTGAAAATGAAATAAAAAACATTGACAAAATTACGTTTATACCTGATGGTAAATTAAATCAAATTCCCTTTGAAGCAATTGTTTGTTCCGATAATGAAAACTTTTTAATTGAGGAATTTGCTGTTTCATATAACTATTCATTATTCCTTTGGTTAAAAAATCGCAAAATTCATAAAAGCACAGAGAATCATAGTTTTATAGGGTTTGCACCGGTATTTACCAACTTTAATAAGAAAATTAAACAAACAAATTCTTTGTCTTACAACTCTGCTTTACGTAGCTCCTACACAGAAATTATAGACGGTAATAATTTAAAACCTTTACAGTACTCAGAAACAGAAGTACTTGGCATTCAAAAGCTTTTTGCTAAAAACAAAATGAAAGCAACTGTATATATTAACGAAAATGCAAACGAATTAAACTTTAAACAACAGATAAAAGATTACTCAATACTTCATATTGCAACACATGGATTTTCATCAAGAAAAAATCCTGAACTTTCAGGGTTGTTTTTTAACAAATTTGAATTAAATAATAAAATCCAAGATATTACCAATGACGGTTTTGTTTATTTTAATGAAATTTTCACTCTGGAAACTAATGCAGAACTTGTTGTGCTAAGTGCCTGCAAAACAGGAACAGGGAAATTAACGAAAGGTGAAGGAATAATGGCTCTTCCAAGAGCATTTATTTTTGCAGGAGTTCCTAATTTGGTTGTTTCACTTTGGAAAATTCATGATGAAAAAACCAAAGACCTTATGTTGGATTTTTACACATTTATCCTTGAAGGAAGTTCTTACTCAGAAGCTTTAAGAAAAGCAAAATTAAAAGGAATTAAAAATGGAGAACTACCTATTGATTGGAGTGGAATTATATTGATTGGCAATTAATGACTCATCTGATATAAAGAAAGGTCCTATAAAGATTACATTATCTTTGAGTAAGAATATTTTGTTTTCATTCTTGATTGATTTTTATTCAAAAAAAATGATATTTACTTTTCATTTTCAAAACGCAAATGCAACAAATAAATATCTATTCAAAATGAATAGAAATTATTTTTTTTAATTAAAAATCAAGATTATGAAAATTACAAAATTATTAATTGCAATTATGACAGTATCAGTATTATTTGTTAGTTGCAAACAAGACAATGAAGGTGATGAACCTGAAGAAACTCTCACTGCAAAAAGAGTTACAGGAATTGAGATTG
Source organism: Bacteroidota bacterium (assembly GCA_034723125.1). Taxonomy (NCBI): domain Bacteria; kingdom Pseudomonadati; phylum Bacteroidota; species Bacteroidota bacterium. Next base: position 9,670 of record JAYEOP010000164.1, read on the forward strand.
TAGGTAGTAGCTACACTGAGAACCATACATATACATATAATGCTAATGGTTTAGTATCAACTCACGAGATAATAAAAGATAATGATGAAGATCAAAAAACTACATTTGAATTTACTTATAACGCTGATGGCATCCCTACTGAATGGACAAAAACAGCTTCTTCAGGAACAGAATCATTTACTACTACAATATCTGATGATGAAATTATAATTAATGGCGATAATTATCCTTGGGTTTTAGAATTGGATGAGAACGGAAAAGTTGAAAAATATACTCATGATATTATTGAAGCTTATCTTTCTTGGAGCGGTGAAGATTTAATAAGTCTCAATAAAACTTTGCTTTTTCGTTATAAATATGACTATAGTCATGATGCAATCAGGGGAATTACCCATATCAAAATTGCCGATATTGATCATTGGACAATGAGCCACAATAATCTTATTGATGAGGTTTGGTTGGCAAACAATGCAAGTGATCCCGGTAAATTAATGATTTCTTACAATTATGTTTTTGATGCAGATGGTTATCCAACATCAGCAGTTCAAACTTGGTGGTCATCAGAGACAACATTTACTTTTACTTACGAAGAGTATGAAATAAAATAAAGAAGCAAACATATTCAAATTGAACTAATGAAAAAGCCCTGTAATAAGGGCTTTTGTTTTTTAAAAGACCTGAGTTAAATTATTTTTACAGAAAACAGGAATTTTAATTTCAAAAAATCCAATTGAATGCAACTATCAAAATAATCAATTAAAAATAGAAAATCATGAAAAATGTATTAGTATTATTATTTTTAAGTTTAATTTTAGTAAGTAGTGCTATTAAAGTGCAAGCTCAGGAATCTGTAACGGAAGCAACGGGATTTGCAGAAAAATGCTTAAAAAAGGTTAAAGGAAGACGATTTAAACAGTTGAAAGAAAATTATGAACAAGCACTCAAAGACATTGAAGGTGTAAAAGCTGAAGCAGAAAAAAAAGAGTTTGGCAATGATGTATTGGTAGAAAAAATTCCTGATTGGATTAAGCTTAACAAAACAATAAAGGAGTTTAAAAACGGTGAAATTTCTTACAAAGAAGAAAGCATTACTTTTGAATACACCGATTATGAACCATTACTAAAGGAAGCTAAACTAAAAGCTGCTGAAGCACATTTTAACGCAGCGGTTAAAATTATTGAAAGTACAAAAGACTATAAAAAACGTTCGCAAGATGCATTTGGACATTTTTATAAAACATACGACTATACAAAAAAATATACAGAACAAGTTAAGGAATATAAAGCAGCTGTATATTATGATGAAGGTCATAGACTTTTAAACGCAGTGAGTAGTTTTGAAGAGAAAGCTAAATCGGAATGGTTTTTTAAAGAAGCACTTAAAGAAGTTAATGACTATAAAAACATCAGAGAATTGATGGCTGATTTATTTTATAACGAAGGAGTAAAATTAGCAAATGCAAATATCATAAAAGATATATCTAAAGGAATTGGATACATTGATAATGCTTGTTCTTACATAGAAAATTATAAAGAATCTAAAGCGAAGAGAGAAAAAGCACGTAATAACGCGGCAAGCATTGTTTATCAACAAGCTACATACAAGGAGGCTAAAAAAAGCTTTGAAGCACAACTTGAAGCCGCTACACTTTATGAGGAAGCTTCCAAATGGGTAGATGGCTATAAAGATGCACAAGCAAAAGCTAAAGCAGCAAAAAAACGAGCAGAAGTAAATGTTTATGTTGTAAATGCAGAAGGGAAAATTGTCCCACCGAATAATTTCAATTACGACCTTCAGAAAAAAACAAATAATTATATTCTATCTCCTAATTCACCAGATATGGGTAACATTCACATGTGTGACATCAATCAAATGGAAAATGCATCAAAAGTACTTGGACATGGATTTATCATTTTAAAACCTGGTAAAAGCCCAACTTATACTTATATAAAAAATCCGACAGTAACCAGCAAAAAAGTAAAAACATATTATCAGGTTGAAATAGACCCGACTTCTAAAAAAAGAACCGAAGAAAAACTGACAGAAAAGCAATACAAAACACAAAAAACGATTATAAGTTTATCTGGTAAAAACCCTGATGAATTAAGCATAAAACTTTATGAATATGAAGGTACGGTTACTAAATCAATTTACAAGTCAATATTGACAGGAGTATATTACATTGATATTTTGGATGCAAGAGATCCTTCAAATCCTCAAAAGCTCAAAACAATTTCTGCAAAATATACTTACTCCGATTCCAAAATATATACTTCATACAATGGACATTCAAAGGCTAAACCATCTAGTCTTAGAAACGATAAAGGTCAAATAAAATCGGAAGAAGAGTTGAAAATAATAGCAAGCAAATCACCGAAAACTGTTAAAACAATTGTAAAAAATCAAATGGGTAATGTTCTTGAATTTTTCAACAAAGAATTAAAATACAGGGAAATACAATAAATTTTGAAAAATATTTTTTTTAATCTCAAATGATCTACAACTATTAAAACGATAAATTTTAAATCATTCTAAAACATTTTTTTAGCAAAATAAAACAATAACATTATGAAAAAATTAGCAAACAAATACTTCTTAGTTTTACTGGGTATAATTTTAATTATTCCTGCACAAGCACAATTATTTAATCAGTACAAAAACAAAATGGGAGGAATTATTTACCCTCAATTTCCTATTCAAAAAGAACGAAAAAACATGTTGACTTTAGAAGTAATTGAAAAAAACATGATTGGAACAGCAGCAAAAAATGTAATTAAAAATGAAAAAATTGCTGGTGCCTTAACTGGCAAGGGAGGAGTTCTTGCTGATGAGTCAACAATTAATGAAACAGAACTTATTCCTATAGTTTTTCCTACAGATGGAAATTTGCTTGCAGAAGTTTATTTTTCAGACTGGACAAGTGATAAAGATAACATTAAGCTTGAAAAAGTATTCCATAGATGGGTAGAAAAAGGAGAGTCTATTGAAGCAATAGTTTCTTACAAATTATACAGCATACCCGGGAAAAAACTTATTTTCACCCAAGAACCTATTTGGGTTAATAGCTATGTCCCTAATTCTTCAGGAATGCCACTTACAGGCAATCAACTTCAAGCTGCCCTAAAAAGCACTGCTAAAACTTGGGCAAAAGAGCAAATCAAAAACAATTTTGGACTTCATTATAAAAGTATAAATATCCCTGTTTACACAATTAAAGGTGTTGACAAGGATGAGAAAAAACAAGCAGAAGAAATTCAGGAGAAAATAATAGAACTAATGAGTTCTTACAAATACAATAATAAAGATTCTAAATATACTAAGAATGTTAATGAGTGCATTGGGTTTTGGGAAAATCAATTGAAAAACTATAAGCCGGGGACAACTAAAAAGAAAGAATCAATTATTAACGACAAAAATGCTTGGTGTTTATTTTACAATATAGCTATTGCAAATGTTCTTTTAGACAATGAATCAAAAGCACGTAAGAACATAAATAAAGCTTTGGCTTTGAAAAAGGTTAAAACAAAAGATATTGTAAATAAAAAAGGTGAGAAAAAAGGTGAAGTAAAAACCATGTTTAGTCCAAAAGAACAAAGTTATCTTGCTGAATTAGACGAAATGATTGATGTTTACTATGCAGGAATTAAAGCCAACAATCCAAAATTTGTTGATTTTGTTGTAAGTCGTGAGAAAAGAAAAAAAGCATCTTTATTTGCAAGAGAATATGCAACAAACCTGTATTTGTCAGAAGCATTTGATTTAAAAGTTCCTGTCGGTTTTACATGCAGAAACTTGAGAAATGATCAACCAAAATCAATTGAAGGTAAAATTAATGATGACAAAAATAATATCAATTATACTTTAAAGAAAAGCATACTATATTTTGCTACACACAAATACATAGCAAATATTGCAAATAGCGATAATTCAATTAAAACAAAACAGAAATATTCATCCAACTTACTACCTTACAAATATAATGTATCGTTTAGATTACCATATCAGATTACTCATTACAAAGTTAAAACCAGCTCAAAAGATAATTGGGAGGCTTCTTCCCTAATTCAATATGATTACAATGGTGATATTCTTATTAACAATATAATGCTAAAAGATAAATGGGCATTTATGGGATGGTGCAAAATTACAGAAACTGATGCCTTAAAAGTACAACAATCAACTTATAGGATTAAGCATAATGATTATGTTACTACTTCAATTACTAAAGAAACACAAAAAATTGAACGTGAAAGAGAAATAAAATTCTTTTCAGCCTATATTCAAAAATTATTATCAACAGAGCCATTAGAAACAAAAGAAATTTCAAGAAATACAAATTCTGAAAAATATAATTATAATACTGATAAAATTATAATTAGTGGTAACGGTAATTCAGAATCATTAGCTTTTTCAGTTGATAAAGATGATAAAGCTAACTGGATAAAAGTAATTTCAGGAAATCAAAAAGTTACAAGAAATATAGTTTATTAGTGTTTTAGTTTGAGTTTTAAGCCCCCCCCCTTTCCTTACATTTATTAGGGAAGGGGGTTTTTATTTTTAATCTCAGGATATATGCATTTCTCTATTTCCTCTACCTTTCAAATAAATGAGTCCACTTCAAATGTACATAAACTTAAAAATTTTCAAAAATATTATCTCATTGATTGTGTTTCCTTTGTGTCTTCGTGTCTTTGTGGCAAGATATTGATAATTAGCCACGAAGGCTCTAAGACACTAAGAATCACAAAGTATGAAACAATTCATTATGGAATTATTATACTATTGATTTTCTTTATGTTATCACAACTCGACATTTAATAAGTTTCCGAATGTCAATTCTTTATATTCAAATGCGAAACTTGAGGTAGTAAATTGAGGGGGGTTCTATAAATACATTCGCATTAAGATTCTCAGAGTTTTTTATAGACAATGAAAATTTTTGATGCACTATCGGGATAATGTTAAAAGTTTTGAAGAAGTATATGATAAACTCTGAAAACCCTTTGGGAACAAAGATAATAAACAATCTGACTGCGTTAAAATTTTTCTCAATAGCTTGTGCCTCCGCTAAAGCTTCAGCGACACGCGGAATGCTATTCAGAAAAATTTGTGCCTTGCATCTTATTCATTATCTTTGTTTCTTAAAAGAAATGTATTTATAGAACCCCCCTTGAAAGATTTGAGTTCCGCAATTGGCTACTATTCTTATCTTCACAGTTCAAACAAAAAAACATAACTATACTTTTTTCAAAAGAACTTAAAAAGTTCTTTCACGATTAAAAAGCAATTCAGAATTAGAAAACTTATCTTTGCAAAATGTTTGATGTGATTTTAGAAATATTACCTCTACTTGCAATAGCTGTTTTGGGTTATCTCGCTAAAGCTACAAGTATTCTTAAAAAGGAGCATGGAGGGATTTTATTGCGAATTGTATTTTATTTTGCTTTGCCTGCTTTAATTCTAACTTCCGTTTCTCATGCAGAATTAAAAATCGAATATGCTCTTTTACCCCTTGCATCAGCATTAATAATTTTAACAATATATTTTATCTCGTCTTTAACAGGCAAAAAATTAAAGCTTAACAAAAAAGCCTTAGGCGTTTTCCTTGTTGGAACAATGATAATTAACAATGGTTTTATCATACCCTTTGTCTTTGCATCTTTTGGAGAAGCAGGATTAAGTCGTTTGTTTATTTTTGATTTTAGCAATGGATTAATAGTTTTTACATTCGTTTATTTTTTAGCTTGTAAATACGGTGAAAATAATTACAGTAAAAAGGTTTTAAGAAGAAAATTAATTTTTTCACCTCCTATTTGGGCAATGATAATTGCAGTAATTTTTAATCTAAAAGATGTTTCGTTTGGAAACACCACAAATGAATTTTTACAAATTCTCGGAAAACTAACTATTCCCTTGTTAATGTTGTCTCTCGGACTGTTCTTTAATCGTAAAATTGTTAAATTTAAAGCTCTGTCCTTGGCAATTTCTATCAGAATGTTCGGTGGTTTGCTTTTAGGATATATTTTCACAATAATATTTGGCTTTGAAGGATTGACCAAAACAATTGTTTTGATAAGTGCCTCTGCTCCCATCGGTTACAATACACTTACTTTTTCTTCTCTCGAAAAACTTGATGATGAATTTGCAGCAAGCCTTGTTTCTTATTCAATTCTGATTGGAATTATTTATACACCAATTTTAATATGGTTATTTGCATAAAAATATGACTGTTACAAAACAAAAATATTCATGGGGAAATAGCAGGCGTTTTAATGCTTACTCAAATTATCTGAAAATGAAATTTGGTGAAAGATTTCAAAAAGTAACAATTGATGCAGGATTTACTTGTCCAAATCGAGATGGAAAAATTACTAAAGGAGGTTGCACTTATTGCGATAATAATGCTTTCAATCCTTCCTACAACAATCCCGAAAAATCAGTTTATTGGCAGGTTCAGGAAGGAATAGAATTTCATAAAAAACGTTACAGAAAGGCAAATAAATATATTGCATATTTCCAACCCTATTCTAATACTTATGCACCCTTAGATGAATTAAAAGAAATCTATGAACAAGCTTTGAAAATACCTGAAATTATTGGGTTGTCAATAGGAACTCGCCCCGACTGTGTTGATGATGAAAAGTTGGATTATTTAAAACAACTCAATGAAAAATATTTTATATCAATTGAATACGGAATAGAAAGTTGTTTTGACAAAACTTTAGAACGAATAAATCGTGGACACAATTTTTTACAAACAAAAAAAGCAATTAAAAAAACAGCAGAAAGAGGGATTCACACAGGAGCACACCTTATTTTCGGATTGCCCGGTGAAACAAAAGAAATGATGTTAAAGGAAGCAGAAATTATTTCTGAACTTCCGTTAAACAGCATTAAATTTCATCAGTTGCAAATTTTAAAAAACACAGCAATTGAAAAAGAATTCAAAAATAATCCTGAAGATTTTATCAATTTCAAACTTGATGAATACATAGATTTTATCATAAAATTTGTTGAAAAATTAAATCCCGAAATATCAATAGAAAGATTTGCAGGAGAAGTACCTCCGAGATTCCTTGCAAAAAAAACTTGGGAATTATTAAGAAACGACCAACTACTTAATCTAATTGAAAAAAAAATGGAAGAGATAGATAGCTGGCAAGGGAAAAGAAGGTGAGAGGAACGAATGATATTTTTTATCGTCATTACAAAGGATGGCAATCTGTTGAGTAGGAGTAATTTCACGCAAAGACGTATATAAATTAATTTTAATCTGTGGCTTTAATATTTTTTCACCCACACAAATAATACTAAACCACCATCAATTTAATTAAAAAGAATCTAGTATTATGCCGATGGATTAGCATGTTAAGAAAATTTATTTTCTGTTACATGATAACCTTTCGGTATAAACATAAAATCAAAAAAAAGAAGCTTTTACTTTGGTTAGTAAAAGCTTCAGAATTAAAAAAAAAATTTATTAAGCTGTTTTTCCAGAAGGTAACTCTAAACCATATTTTTGTTTGCGGTCTGCTTGTTTAAGTTTAAACGCAAGGAAAATTGAAATAACACCACTGATTACCAAAATAAAAATAGGAATTGTGTAATCATAAACAGGGAATGTACCAGCTTCTTTCATGTCTAAAACTCTTGCTGAAATTTCGTCTGTACTAAGACCTTGAGCATCAAATGTTTCATTAATTTTTGTTCTTGCTGTAACAACACTAGGGTTAACGAATTGCAATAAAGCACCTATTCCCCAGAAGAATAATCCAAGTCCCCAATTTTGAATTGTAAACATGGAAGCATAAGCAGTACCTAATCTACTTTGAGGAACAATTTTAGCCACAGAAGGCCACATTGCTGCCGGTACCAAAGAGAAAGCAATACCAAGAGAAAATAGTCCGAGATATGCTAAGATTACACTATTAAATAATGATAATGAAACATGAGCAAAAATTAATAACAAAGAACCTAATATCATTAAAGAGGCTGCTTTTCCTTTTTTGTCAACATAATTACCAAAAATAGGTGTAAAAATAATTGTTCCGAGAGGTATTAAGCTTGAAGTTTTAGAGCCATTTTTAAACCAGATTGTAAATGTGTCTCTTAAGATGTAAGCAAGTATTGCAAAGGTGCCAACAATTAGTGCAACTGTAAGCATCTTTTTGCTCATTGATTTTATTTTAGATGGAACAATTGAAAACAATAATGCAAAAATAAATAGCCCGATATAAATAACTGCTGTTCCCAAAGATGTACTGCCATTGAGTTGAAAACCTCCAGACGGTAGCTCGGCAGTGAAATTAAATTTATTTATTAATAAGTCGGGGGAGTATTGGATAAATGGAAAAACTGCCGCATAAAAAGACAAACAAAGAAGTGCAATATAAATAAATGAAGGATTTTTTAGTAACTTAAATAAATCAGAGAATTTAAATTCATCGTCTTCACTTTTTTCCGTAGAAGCTGTAGCCAATAAAGATTTATTTCTTTTGATTTGTCTGTCAAGTTTGATGTCAAAAAAGACATAGATTACAAACATAATAAAAGTTACACCAAGAAGTGCTGCTGCAAAAGTAACGGCAGGAGGCACAGTACCTGTAAAGTCAGGAGATAATGCAATACCCATAGCCGAGCCTAATCGCCCGAATCCCATATTGATTGCCATCGCCAGAGCAAGTTCGTAGCCTTTAAACCATTTTACCATCGTTGTGGTTGCAACCACACAAACAACTTCTAATCCTGAACCAAATAATATACGTCCAATAATCATAAAGGTAAGCTGTGTGCTATGGTCTGGTCCAAAGAAGCCGGAAGCTGCCAATGAAGTAATTGCACCGCCAATTACAGCTAAACCGCCAAATGCAAGACCGGCAATTCTAACACCCCATTTGTCTAAAATCATTCCGCCCACTATGATCATACCAAACATATTGGCAATTGTAGTTAAACCAATTAAACGACCAAATTCTTCGCTGCTAAATCCCATTTGGGTTTCCATCATTCCTTTTAATCCTGAAAAGAAATCTTGAAACCAATAAGTTGCGAGCATTAATCCACTAACTAATAATAAAGCAAGCCAGCGCATGGCAGGAGAATCTTTTAAGGTTTTTTGTACTTCTGTATTCATTGTAAATTATTTAAAATTGATTTTAAAAAAGCACAAATGTATGATTAATATTGGAATTGAGATTATTCATAATGTGAAATCAACCTTATACCAAGTTACGTTCACTCGAAAAACTAATGAGTGCAGGTTTTGAAAATCAGGAATTGCCACATTCCCTAAAGGGAGTCTTGATTTTTAGAGTGAACTCTTTGTTTGAACCTCAAATTTTATGTTAACAAAAATTTGAATTACTTTTGTTGAAAAATTATCTGTTTGAAAAAATTAAAAATAACATCTTGTTTTATCATATTTTTATTATTTCTTAGTTGTGAAACAAAATCACAAATTAAAAATGATACGATTTCTCAAAATTCAATACATTTTGAAATTTTAGGTACAGGAGGTTATTTCTCGTTAAGTTACGAAAGAATAATTTTTAATAAAAACAAATTCGCATTAGGACTTAAAACAGGAATGGGCACATATAATATTTTTGATTATAAAAGCAATTTTAATCCTGACATTATTGTTCCAATATTATTTAGCGGGCTTTATGGGAAAAATCATAAAATTGAATTTGGATTAGGACAAACAGTTTCAAATATTGTAAGAGCAAATTATTCGGATAGTGAAAGCGAAAGATTAACACAATTCCATTCAAATTTTACATTAGGATATCGATATCAGAAAAACAAAGGAGGTTTTATTTTTCGTATTAATTATTCACCAATAATTGAATTCAACAAATATTTTAGGCACTGGGGTGGAATTTCAATAGGTTATGCGTTTTAAATTTATTTTGATGAAAAAAAATCTAACATTATTTACAGTATTTATTATTATTATTTCTTCTTGCGAAAAGGAATCTTTTAACATTAGTAACTTGAACAACAACAGAGTTACTGTTCTTGGTCATGGTGGAATGGGGTATAGTGATTTATATCCGATGAATAGCTTTGAATCGATTTTTAACTGCATTATCATTGGTGCAGATGGAAGCGAAATAGATGTGCAAATGACAAAGGATAGTGTTTTGCTTGCATTTCATGATAAATTTCTTGAGCAATCAACATATTTTTCAGGACAGATTTTTAATAAAAATTGGGATGAAATCAATAATGCAAAATATAAAGACCCACCATATACAAATTATGAGGTAGTTACTTTAGACAATATTTTTTCAAACATTGAAAACCTAAAGAATTACACTTTTTTTCTTGAATGCAAAAACTATAATCCCGATACCTCATTGCTTTACAGAAATACATTTATTAATGCACTTATCAGGCTTATTGATAAATATGAACTGGAAAATAATGTTTGTTTTGAATTTAAAAGAAAAGAAATAATTAAATCATTAAAAGCAAAAAGACCTGATTTAAAAATATTTATATATTCCAATTTTGAAGATGGATTAAATACAGCAAAAGACCTCCAGCTTACGGGAATAACCATTTCTGTTGATGATGTTTCAAAAGAGCAAGTAGTAAAAGCTCATTCAAATGGAATTATGATAAACGTTTTTGGTACTAACACAAAAAACAAAAATATTGAAGCAATAGAAAAAAATGTGGATTTCATTCAGTCTGACAAACTAAAACATTTGATTAAAATGATGAAGTAAAATTTTTTATTTTGGAGAGTTTTCTAAGAGGCACTATGTAGAAGTTTTGTTTAGTATAAAATAGAATTGAAAAATAGAGCTTATTGCTAATACTCACCAAAAAGCAAGCAAAAAAAAACAGAATAAAAAACAACTTTCAAAAAAAACGTTACTACTTATCAGGTATAAGATATTGAGACTTAAAGATATGCCACAGATTGATTTTAGTTGATTTAATGAATATTTTACAGAGAATGCTTCCTTCTGTAGTTTTGCAATTGCGAAAAATTGGTGATTTTACTTTTGCCATTTACATCTGTGGCTTTATTATTTTGCAAAGTTGCTGAGAAGTAAAAAAAACACTTATATTTGTGCATTAAAAAAATCATAACAATGTTTTGTTCTCATTTTTCACACTAATTAAAAATAATAATTATGAAAAAATTTAGTAAACTTATCGGACTTGTTGGTTTTATTTTCTTTTTTACAGGAACATTTTTCAAGTTAATGCATTGGCCGGGTGCAGCGGTTTTAATTCTTATTGGAGCTGTTGTTGGAACCACTTATTTTATAATGGCAATGTTCTGTAAAGATAATTTCAAAGGAAGTGCGTTAGAAAAGATAAATACTTACGCAGCTTCTATTTCACTTGCAATATGTTTGCCTTCCTTTTTGTTTAAAATATTGCATTTGCAAGGAGCACATATTCTGTTAGGAATTTCGATAATCGTTTTCTTTATATTTACTATTATTCTAATCTTGAATATTTTTGAAAAAAAAGAAGACAAATTTTTCCCACAGGAATTGTTTTCATTTGTAATTATGTATGTTGTTGTTATTTTAATCTTTTTTGGATTACCATCTTTTTTCTAAATTGCTTTTAAAAAGGAACTAATCGTTTAAATTAATTTGTTGGCAAAATATTTACTCTACCAATACAAAAGCTGCCCAAAAATAAGGATCATATTTTTGACGCATTTCTTTTTGAGTTTGAGTAAATGCTTGTTTTATATTTTTTAGTGATAAAAATTTGGAATAAAATGTTGTCATAAATTCTTCTGTTTCTTTGTCGGGAACTTGCCATAGGCTCATTATTAAAAAATTTACTCCTGCCATTTTAAAAGCACGTTGCAAACCGTAAACTCCCTCGCTACCTTTTATATCTCCTAATCCTGTTTCGCAGGCTGACATAACCACAAGATTCGTTTTTCGCAAGTCAATATGAGCAACTTCCTGTGCCGAAAGTACACCATCTTCGCCTTCACCTTTTTCTTGTCTGCTCCACACATCGTTGCCCCCTGCAAATACTAGCCCTGAACGCATCAAAGGATTTTCATTTTTTACAAAACTTTCTACTCCAAAACCCCTACTGCCTCCCCGAAAAGTAATAGCACCTTTTTCAACTATTTTTTCTTTTTCTTCATTTTCTTTTTCATTAGGGTCGGGAAAAAAGAAACCATGTGTAGCAATATGAACTAAGTTACTATTGGATGCCAATGTTTTAAATTTTTCTTCAGTTGCACTTCTGCTTGAATAATAATTTACCTTAGTTATTTCTGTTTTTAATATTTGTTCTATTTTCTTACTTTCGCTTTTTGTTGCTTCTAAATAGCTCCATATTTTTTGTGTAGTGCTATCGGTGTTGTAATCTATTCCTCCAAAAATTGTTGCTGTCATTTTTTTGTTAAACAAAAAGTTTTCAGGCATTGTTACTTTAGCAGTTGTGCTTTGTAGATTGATTGTATATTTATCGCATAAATATGAATTATTTTTATCTCCAATGGCAGCAAATGAAACTTTATGCAACAATCCGCTAGGAGAAATATAAATGGTTTTTATACCTGACAGTGAACCTTCCATTGGTTTCCAGATAAGCTTGTAGAGTTCATTGTTGTTCTTACTATTTTTTCCATAAATCCGATTTATATAGCTAAAATTATTTCCTCCGAACTTACCGATTATTGTTTCTAATTCTTTTTCTTCAAACAACTTTATCATTTCAGGATGTTTGCTATTTGCTTTTATTATTAGAGCACAATAATAAGTTTTGTCTGTCCATTCTTTGTCATAATATTTAAAATGAATAAACTCAATAGCTACTTCATTTGGATTCAATTTTTGCTGAACATTTTGCCATTTAATATTTTGTATCTTTTCAAAATCACTAAAAATTTGTGAAGCTTTTACAAGTTCTTTTTCTAATTCATTTGCTTGTTCTTCTAACATTTTAGGATTTTGAGTTCGCTTGTCAATTGCTGTGGAATACAATTTAGATATCTCCTTTTTTATAGAAATCCAATTATCATAAGTTGTGATTAAATCAGTATTTTCAGAACTTAATATTGCATTACGCATTGCAGTACTTGATTTTAAAAGTAAACCTTTATTTTTTAAAGCAATATCGTAAACATAATTTAGCATTGCAGGATTTTCATACTTTTGTTTTAATGATAAAGAATAGAAGCTATTAAATTTGTATGACTCGGTTTTGTAATATAGTTCCTTTTCTTTTTCTGATAAAAATGAGAAGTTTTGATTTATGTTAAAATTTGTAATTTTGATATTTTCAATATATAAAGTCATTGCTTTTTGGGAATACTCTGATTTTATTTTCGGGCTGTAAGACAAATTACCCATTGCCAAATATAAATCAGCAAGGTTCATTGTCGGTATTGCATAATTAGGATGTTTATCACCAAGAACTTCTTTATTAATTTTTATTGCTTCAAGATACAAGCTCTTTGCTTTTTCAAAATAATCTGATGCTTTCTTTTTATTCGTTTCAGACTTTCCCATTTTAAAGTAGGTAACAGCAAGGTTGCTCAATGCTGATGCATAAGCAGGATGTTTTGTACCAAGAGTTGCTTTACGATTATTTAATGCATCAATATAAAATTTTTCAGCACTTTTGAAATCACCCAAGTCATCACATAAAGCGGCAAGGTTGTTTAATGATGTTGCATAAGTGGGATGTTTTGTCCCAATAGTTGTTTTAAAAAGCTTAAGAGCTTCAATGAATAACGGTTTTGCTTTTTCATAATTCCCTGAGTTATAGTATAAAGTTGCAAGATTATTCAAAGATTCTGCATAGCTTGAATGTTTATTCCCAAGTGCTTTTTTACGAATATTTAAAGCGGATACGTACAAGGGTTCAGCTTTTTCATAATTTCCTATTGATTCGTATAAGAAAGCAAGATTATTTAAGGCAGTTGCATAATCGGGATGTTGTTCGCCAAGTTTTTCTTTAAATATTTTTGTTACATCCACAAATAAAACTTCGGCTTCTTTGTTTTTCCCCATTTTAACGTATAAAGTACCAAGGCTATTTAAAGATACTCCATAATCAATATGTTTGTCGCCAAGTATTTCTTTACGAGTTTCTATTGCCTCAATATATAAAAGTTCAGCTTGCTGATATTTACCCATTGATAAATATATATTTGCTAAATTATTTACAATCGTAATGTATGAATTGTCTTTTTTGTTATTATTAATTTTGTAAATACTGATAGCTTCAACGTAAAATGGTACGGATTTTTTGTAATCGCCTTCGGTTTTATACAAAAGTGCAAGATTATTTAATGAAGAAGCATAATCGGGATGTTGTTTACCAAGAGTTTTTGCACGAATATTTTTACAAGCTAAATAATATTTCTCAGCATTTTTTATGTCCGATTTGCTATAATAAGCTATTCCGATAGAATTCAAAACTTTAGCGTAAGCAATAAGATTCTTATGTTCCTTAAATAAATTAGCTGAGATTTGATAGAAAAATATTGCTTTATCATATTTTCTAAAATGCATAAAATAAGCACTTACTGATGAAAAAACGTATGCAGTTTTTGAGCTGTTTTCGAGATTAACTCCAGCATTTGTGTTATAATATTTTATTAGTTCATCGGATTTAGTTTTAATTTCAATATTATACAATTTGTTCTGTTTAATAATTTTGGCAAAATCTCTATTCTTTACAAAATAGTCTATGCTATAAATACTTCCATCTTTATAATACCAAGTGCAATAACCATCTTTTGTTTCGGGATTATGAGTTAGTATTTTACACTCTCGTTGTACTTCTCCTGTTATGTAGTAATCTTTTGTTATCCCAACAGGAGTTCCGTTTTTGTCGGTTTTAAGAACTCTGTAAAATCCGGCATTTGTTACATTCTTTGTAACTTTCCATTTAATATCGTAATAAATTGTATCAGTTTTTACTACTGCTTGAGCAAAAATTAGCTTTGATAGAAAAAATGCGAAAAGTGTAAAAATTATTTTTATTCTCATAATTTATTTGTTGTAAAATTATTCAAAGATAAATATAATTTTTACCACACTCTAAAATCCATTTCAATATTTTCAATACGAGAAGTAGGTTGCTGTCTGCCTTCCGATAATTTTAAAACTTGTGTTTGAACATACTTTTGAATTTCTGAAAACCTAATTTTTACACTCTTTTCTTATCAAGATTAATACTCAACAATCTTTTTTGTAAAAACCTCGTTGTTAAACTGAAATCTAACTAAATAGTGTCTCTAAGAAAACTCTGCAAAATTAGATTCCTATCTTTTTGCGATATTTTTATCTTTCTCAACTCACTGATGCTAAGGCATCGCCTCGTCTCAAAAAATAAAAATCTCACCTGCCTGACGGCAAAGGCAGGTCAAAAATCTTAGAAATCATAAAATTTGATAGTTTTCTTAGAGGCACTAAATAGGGTTTGTTGATTTTCTCTTGAGCAAATATAGGGATTCTAACGAAGTAAAGTATTTCAAAAATTATTTTCCAAATAATAAAAATTAAAAGAAACCATTATAAAATGTTTTATTTATTAATGCAATGAGATGTTTTGTGAATTTCTTTGTAAATCTGCCAGTTGTACTGATTGGTGGTTTCTACTTTATTTTAAAATTCCTCAAGGTCTTTCCCTTTTTTATCACAAATTTCATAATCAATTAATTGCAATACTTCAGATGATTTTATTCTTATTCTCATTTTATATTTTAACATCCAATTTAATCTTGTTGAGATTAGTTTTCTTTTGAGGTAGGTATAAACAAAAGGATGTACTTTTATAACAATTTCTCTAACTTTCAGTTCGCTTTTAATAAAATTCAAGCTATGTTCAATGTCGTCAATTACAAGTATTGTAGGTTTTATTTCTCCTGAGCCTTTACAAACAGGGCAAGTTTCGGAGTTTGCTAATTCAATGGCAGGTTTTACCCTTTGCCTTGTAATTTCCATTAATCCAAACTTACTTAATGGGAGGCAAAGATGTTGGGTGCGATCACTTCTCATCGCTGTTTTCATCTTTTCAAAAAGAGTTCTACGATTTTCAGGCTTTTTCATATCGATGAAATCAACAACGATTAATCCGCCTATATCTCTGAGTCTTAGTATTCGGGCAATTTCATCGGCAGCTTCAAGATTGACTTTTAAAACATTGTCCTCTCTGTTAGACTCATGGGTATTTTTACTTCCACTATTAATGTCAACAACATACATAGCTTCAGTTTTTTCAACAACGAGGTAAGCTCCTCTTCCAAAATTAATGATTTTTCCAAAAAGGGATTTTAACTGTTTTTCAATATTATATTTCTTAAAAACAGCTTCTTTATCATTGTAAAATTTTATTATTAAATCATGATTAGGAAGTATCTTTTCAACATAAGTTTTAATTTCTTCATAAGTATCTTTATCATCAATAATTATTGAATTAAAAGAATCATTAAGAATGTCTCTTATTATAGTCGTAGCTTTGTTAAACTCGCTGAATAATTTGGTTTTATTAAGGGATAAATTTTTGGTGATATTTTCCCATCTTTTAAGTAATGAGCGAAAATCTCTTTCTAAAAGATGAACTTGTCTTTCTTCGGCAGCAGTTCTAATTATAACTCCAAAATTATCAGGTTTAAGGTCAGTAAAAATATTTGTTAGCCTTTTTCTTTCTTTTTTATTTCTGATTTTTTTTGATATAGAAACAGCATCAGAAAAGGGCATAAGGACAATATATCTTCCCGCCAGAGTTAATTCGGCACTTATTCTGTGACCTTTTGTTGATATAGGTTCTTTAATTATTTGTACAGCGAGATTTTGTCCTACATTAAGAACCTTGTCAATAGTTCCATTTTTAGGAATTTCTTTATAGCCTTTATACTTCTCTATTCTTTTATCAACCTCTGAGTTTATAAGAACTTTCTGGGTAAAACTATTTATATTTTTAAACTGAGGTCCTAAATCGTGATAATGAAGAAATGCATTTTTTTCATATCCAATATCAATAAATGCTGCATTAAGTCCTGGTAAAACTTTTTTTACCTTTCCTATATATATATCCCCTACTTGATATTCTTTATTAGCAACATCCTGATGAAACTCAACTAACTTATCATCTTCTATTAATGCAATATCCAATCCTTGAGTTGAAGATTGAATAATTAAATTTCGCTTCACCTATAACCTCCTATACCTTAATAATAGCAATATTTTTGTTAGGGATTTTCCTAAACAAATTATAGAACCTCCCTATATACAAAGAACCAAAGAGTCTTATTTCTTTTTATGTCTGTTCTTCCTAAGTCTTTTTTTTCTCTTATGTGTTGAGATCTTATGTCTCTTACGTTTTTTTCCACTTGGCATATTACCTATCTAAATTTAATTATAAAAAACCAGCAATATTATTTACCAAGGAAATATCTTCCTTTGGCTATTGCTTCTTTGTAAATACTTTCCTATAAAAACACAAAACATTATTTAGCAGTAATTAGTCTTGTGTTTTTACAGAATAAATATTAATATTAAACCTAAAACCTTTATGGTTTTACGTTTTCCTTAATTTTGATTGAAAATTCTTTTGATGGCTTGAAATATGGAATATAGTGCTCAGGTACAACAATTGAAGTGTTTTTTGTAATATTTCTTCCGATTTTTCTAGCTCTTTTTTTCAAAATAAAACTACCAAATCCTCTAAAATATACATTTTCACCAGATGTTAATGAATCTTTAATAATTCCAAAAAATGCTTCTAATACATTTTTTACTTCTTTTCTTTCCAAACCTGTTTTTTTGGAAACTTCTGTTACTACGTCAGTTTTTATCACAACTATTAGTTTTTTAATTGATTAACAATAAATTTTTAAAATGCAAAACTATAACCTTTTTTTTAAATGGTAAAATGTTTTTCGCTCAAAATGAAAAATTTATATAAAAATTGTAAAATATTTTATTAGTTTTTTTAAAATTCATTCACAAAAACGTTAGAACAACACATTTTTAGAGATTAATATTTGTGTTAAACTAATTTGTAAATTCTCTAATTTTATTAATTTTTTTCAATAAACCCTCTTTAATCATATTAAACTCCTTAATATTTTTTTTATCAACGGCTTTTACCGGTGGTAAATCAAGTGTTAAGGGATTGATGTTTTTCCCATTTTTCCAAACTCTGTAATCAAGATGAGGACCTGTGGATAATCCTGTGCTACCAACATATCCAATAATATCTCCTTGTTGCACTTCAGCACCTTTTTTAATTCCTTTTCCGTATTTTGATAAGTGCATGTACCCTGTAGTATAAACACTATTATGTTGAATTTTTACATAATTTCCAGCTCCTCCTGAATAATTGGCTTTTAAAATTACTCCGTTACCTGCTGCATGTACAGGTGTTCCATAGCTAGCGGCATAATCAACTCCGTGATGTGGTCGGTATCGTTTCAGAACCGGATGAAATCTGTTATTTGAAAACCGAGAACTTACCCTTGAATATTTTAGCGGAGCTTTCACTAGCATTTTGCTTAGGCAAAAACCTTTTTCATCAAAATAATCGTATCTTCCATCTTGCTTAAACAAAAATGCATAATAATCCTTTTGCTGATGATAAAAACATGCTCCTATTATTTTTCCAATTCCTACACTTTTATTTTCGACAAGGATATTTTCATAAATAACGGCAAATCTATCTCCCTTATCAATCCTAAAAAAGTTTATTTCCCATGCATAAACATCTGATAGTTTGTTAATTAAATCGGGACTTGCACCTTTATTGTGCATGTCAACCCACAATGAAGTGTTTATTTCTCCAGCTAAAGAATTTTCAACAGTATCTACAGCTTTGCTATATTTTGTAACACTAACTGTATCAAACAATTTAAAAACTACATAATCAACAGAATTTATTTCATAAACAAAATATTTTGCTACAAAAGGAGAATCCATTGAAGAGAATACAGTGTATTCTTTTGCTGTTCTAATTTTTTTTACATTAAATATATTTGTTGCACTGTCAGCTACAGAATTTATTATTTTTATTGACACATTGTATGGCTTCAAAATATCGGATAAGGTTGCATTATTTTTAATAGTAGCTTTAGTTAAATTAAATGTGTCGGAAGATATTCCGAATTCAAAAGAATCATTTTTTTCTATTTGTGTTTCTTTTACTTTTACAATTTCTGCCGTTATGATATCTTTATTTTTTTTAAAAAATAAAAATATAGCGAATAGAATAATTGCCAATACTAATGTTCCTATTCCAATATAAATATAGTGTTTTTTTGCAAATGTCATTTTTTATTAATTTCTTAGATTATTTAAAGTTATAAAAAAAAACCTATATTTGAATTAAATATAGGTTTTTTATTTTTATTTTTTCTGGAGTTATTACTAACGAAGTGTAAATCTAATAGGAAGATTAATAGTAACTCTTACAGATTTTCCTCTTTGTTTTCCGGGTTTCCAATTCGGCATTAATCTAACTACTCTTTTCGCTTCGTTATTGAGGTTTGGAGTTTGTCCTCCCAATATTTTTATGTTTGTTAGTTTCCCGTTTTTTTCAACTATAAATGAAACAACAACAAGACCTTGAATACCATTGTCTCTTTCCATTTCAGGATATTTTATATTGTCTCTTAAAAATATATCTCTTGCCCTATCACCTCCGGGATATTCAGGCATATTTTCAACAACCATAAATATTTTTTCTTCACTAACTTCTTCTTCTTCAGGTAAAACATCAGGCAATTCAATGGCTACTTCTTTAATGTCATCCTGAGTTTCTATTTCCGGTTCATCTTCTTCTATCTCTATGTTATCTTCTACAATTTTTAATTCTGGAGGTGGAGGTGGTATTTTGATCTTTTTTTCTTGCTTTGTTACATCAATAATTTCCTCATCTTCATCAATAATAAGATTACTATCCAACTTTGTATCATCTTTATCATAAACTGTCCATTGAAATGCGAGTATTACAAATGCAATTGCAATTGAAAGACCAATTTTAAAATACAATCCAACATCTTTGTCAATATCGGCTTTTGGTGTTTTTTTAGGTTTCATAATTTCTGTTTTAAAAGATTAAAATTCAAGATAATGAAAAATACAAATCCACTTAATTCTCCAGCTATGTTTGTTATAACATCTAATACGTCACTTTTTCTGTGCACAAAAGTAAGCAATTGTATCAATTCTATTAAAGATCCATAAAAAAATACGATAATTAGTGTTAAAAGCAATTTTAACGCCAATTTGTTGCTGTTTTGCTTTAGATTCGGCTTAAATACCTGTAGCAATAAAAAAGTAAGTACAAAATAAAAAACAAAATGTACAATTTTATCTGTTGGTAAAGCTAAGCTTAACCGTAAAGATGGAAATCCCGAAGCAGGTATTAAAGAAGTAATCCCAATAAAAATAGCCCAAACTACAGAAACAACAAGATAAGTTTTTCTCAATTCAATTTTCTATTCAGATATTAATTCCCTATATTGTTCAGGTGTTAACAAATCGTCTGCTTCTTGAGGGTTTGTCATTTCTATTTCAATTAACCAACCTTCACCATAAGGGTCTGCATTAACAATTTCCGGATTATCTTCTAACTCAGGATTAACTGTTGCAACTTTACCACTAACAGGCATTAATAAGTCGGAAACGGTTTTTACAGCTTCAATTGTGCCATAAGCATCTTCCTTTCCTAATGTTTCATCTTCTGTTTCTATCTCCAAGAAAACTATATCTCCAAGCTCACTTTGGGCGTAATCGGTTATTCCAGATTTTATCTTTTTGCCGGTATCACTTATCCTTATCCATTCGTGGTCCGCTGTGTATTTTAAATCGTCAGGTACATTCATATTTAAATTATTAAGCAATTTTAAAAAGCTCGAAATTAAAATATTTATTATTCTTACATCAATTTTTTATTTAAAAAATTAAAATTCTTTTAAGACTTGTGTTTATTACCGATTTTCACTTTTTTAATAAACTATAACTTATTCCAAAATTTAGAATACCTGTTAGCCTAAACTATACTTCGACTGGTCATAATTTGAACTTTGGCACTATGTATAACGGGCTGATTATTATCCGTTTACACAATAATGCAAAAGGCAGTTTATGACCGCTCAGTATATATATTGTCGCGAAAATATCGAATATTGAACAAGAAATTATGAATAATGAAATTTGCTGATCACAAAAATTGCTCAGAGTCATCTTTTTACTTCAAAATTC